>JADGCO010000006.1:9515-59121 GCA_015228935.1 Magnetococcales bacterium
AAAAAAACGAATGAAAAACTGGGATGGAGGTCCAGGAGGAAGGGCTGTGCCCTTCCTCTTGGCGGGGTTTGGGGCGGAGCCCCAATAAAATCTTTCTTCCCAATTTTTTTTAGGGGTCTGGGGCGGAGCCCCAATAAAATCTTCCTTTCCAATTTTTTTTAGGGTTTGGGGCGGAGCCCCAATAAAATCTTTCTCTCCAATGAACATCATCGATGCCTGCTGCGCTGCCACAGGACATATCCGAGCAGCACGAGTACGGCGAACCCGACTCCCCCCCCGATCACCAGTTTCAGATTGTCCTGGAGCCATTGCCGGTTTTCGCCAATGACATACCCCAGAATGAGCAACACCACATTCCAGAGGGTGGCCCCCACCAGGGTGTAGAACGTGAAGGGAGCCAGACGCATGCGGGCCAACCCGGCAGGCATGGAGACCAGGTGACGGATGCCGGGAATGAAACGTCCCGTAAAAATGGAAATTTCCCCATGGCGCTGCACAAACGTTTCGGTCTTGTCCAGGTGTTCCGGGGTGATCAAAAAATATTTGCCAAAACGCAGGATCAACGGGCGTCCCAGCCAATAGGCCAGATAATAGCTGCCCAGGGAACCGGCAATACTCCCCAGGCTGGAAGAGAGGACAATCAGCCACGGGTCCAAACGTCCCTGGGAAGCCAGATAGCCGGCGGGAATCATGACCAGTTCGGAAGGAACCGGCAGAATGGAACTCTCCGCCGCCATCAGGACAAAAATGGCGGTGTAGTTAAGCTGCCCCATCAGGGCCAGCAAATACTCGGTAAACTGCTCACTCATGCCTGGCATCCTTTCGTCGCTTCCTGCCCAATCATCCCTGATGAAAAAGACGGTCCCGGGTGACCAAAGCCACCCATCCGCCCAGTATACCAGCATGCGCCCGGAAACGCTCGTGACCTTCTGCACGCCCGACATCACCGGCTGGCAGATTGCCAGCACTTGACGCGCTGTATGATCCATGTTTATTGTAAATTGGACATGGCGATTGTCTTGCAGGACCAGATCCCCTCCCGACAAAATCACCCCCATCACTCAATAAATGTTCTGGTGTCAGGATGTACAAGAAGGTCGATAAATCTCTCGATTTTGTGGCCATCGAGAAAAAGTTTCTCAAATTTTGGCAAGAAAATCGTATTTTTTCCAAACTGAAAAAGAAAAACGCCACCGGCAGCATCTGGTCGTTCCAGGATGGCCCCATCACGGCGAACAATCCCATGGGCGTCCATCACGCCTGGGGCCGCTCGCTGAAAGACATCTTCCAGCGCTATCACGCCATGCTGGGCGACCAACTGCGCTACCAGAACGGTTTTGACTGCCAGGGCCTGTGGGTGGAAGTGGAAATCGAAAAAGAACATGCCTTCAAGTCAAAGAAGGATATTCTTGAATTCGGCATGGATCGTTTTGTCCGGGCCTGCAAGGAACGGGTCTTGACCTTTGCCGCCAAACAGACAGAACAATCGATCCGCCTCGGTTATTGGATGGATTGGGACGATCCGGACCAGTTGCGCCGCCTGCAAAAAGCCCTGCATGACCAGCAACCCGAAGTCACTTATACGACAGCCTCCGGAAAAACCATCACGGCCCCGCCAGAACAGATCATCGCCAATCTGGGCAGCCCCGACTATGGCGGCAGCTATTTCACCTTCTCCGACGAGAACAACTACACCATCTGGGGATTCCTGAAAAAGTGTCACACCGAAGGACACATCTATCGCGGCACGGATGTGATGACTTGGTGCCCCCGGTGCGGCACGGGACTCTCCCAGATGGAAGTCGCCGAAGGCCGCCGGATCACGGAACACACCTCGGTCTATGTCCGCTTTCCCCTCCGGGAACGAGACAAAGAGGCCTTCCTGGTCTGGACCACCACCCCCTGGACCCTCACCTCCAATGTGGCCGTCGCCATCAATCCGGACATGACCTATCTGAAGATTCGGCATGGGGGCTGGATCTACTATGTTGGCAAGGAAAATTTCACCCACAAACGCCGTCAGGACCTGGAGGCCGAAGGACAAAAACGCACGGCCAACCTGCCCTCTCTGGCGCAGATTCTGAGCGGTCTGGGCGGCGCGGCGGACGTGCTGGCAGAACTGCCCGGCACCGATCTGCTCGGCCTGACCTACAACGGCCCCTGCGACGAATTGCCTGCCCAGCAAACCCCGGGCGGCGTCACCCCGTTCGGTCCCACCCCCGGCGTGGCAGCGAGCGCCAGCACCTGCCATCGTGCCATCCCCTGGAAAGAGATCAGTGGCACGGAAGGAACCGGTATCGTGCATATCGCCCCGGGTTGCGGTACGGAAGACTACCATCTGGGCAAGGAACATGGCCTGGCCATCGTGGCCCCCCTCGATGACAACGGCATCTTTCTGGAACCGTTCGGCCCCTATGCCGGCCAGAATGTCCTGACCATCGCCCAAACCATGGTCAACGATCTGAAAAGCAAGGGAATCCTGATCGCCAGGGAACAATACCCCCATGTCTACCCGCACTGCTGGCGCTGCAAGACCGAACTGATCTTCCGCCTCATCGACGGCTGGTACATCGACATGCGTTGGCGAGACCAGATCAAAAAAGTGGTCCCGGAAATTCGCTGGATCCCAGCCGATGGCGAAGCCCGCGAGCTGGATTGGCTGCACAACATGGGCGATTGGCTGATTTCCAAAAAACGCTTTTGGGGTCTGGCGCTGCCCATCTGGGAGTGCCATGCCTGCAACTGGTTCACGGTCATCGGCGGTGCCGAGGAACTCAAGACCAGGGCCGTGGCCGGCTGGGAAGCCTTTGCGGGCCACTCCCCGCACCGGCCCTATAT
This sequence comes from Magnetococcales bacterium, assembly GCA_015228935.1. Lineage (NCBI taxonomy): Bacteria > Pseudomonadati > Pseudomonadota > Magnetococcia > Magnetococcales > Magnetococcales bacterium. Next base: position 12,354 of record JADGCO010000006.1, read on the forward strand.
CGATCAGGTCAAAATCACCTGTGAGCAGTGCGGCCAACTGGCCAGCCGCGTGGACGATGTCGGCAACCCCTGGCTGGACGCCGGTATCGTTCCCTTCAGCACCGTGCGCTACAACAGCGACCGTCCCTACTGGCAGGATCACTTTCCAGCCGACATGGTCATCGAATGTTTCCCGGGGCAATTTCGCAACTGGTTCTATTCACTGCTGGCCATGAGCGTCAAACTGGAAGGACGCGCCCCGTTCAAAACCCTGCTGGGACACGCCCTGGTGCGCGACGAACAGGGCAAGGAGATGCACAAATCCGCCGGCAATGCCATCTTTTTCGATGACGCCGCCGACATTCTGGGCGCGGATGTGATGCGGTATCTCTACGCCGGGCAAAATCCGGGTACCAATCTCAATTTTCCCCGCCTGGATCACAAGGACAACAAAACCGTCCACCCCGATGCCGAAGTGCGCCGCAAGCTGCTGACCTTCTGGAACTGTTACAGCTTTTTTGTCTCCTATGCCCAGGTGGACCAGTGGTCCCCCGGCCCCGAGGATCCCCCACCGGCAGCCCGTCCCCAGCCGGATCGCTGGATTCTCAGCCGCCTGCAACTGCTGATCCAGCAGGCCCACGATGCCTATCGCGATGCCGCCGTGCATCGGTTCATGGAACATTTTGAACGGTTTGTCGATGAACTGTCCAACTGGTACCTGCGCCGCTCCCGGCGCCGGTTCTGGGGCGATGGCGTGTCGGCGGACAAACGGGCCGGCTATGCCACCCTGCACACAACCCTGATCACCTGTGTGGACCTGCTGGCACCGATCCTCCCCTTCCTGACCGAAGAGATCTACCAGAATCTCCTCCGCAGCGTGGACCCGACAGCCCCGGAATCGGTCCATCTGCGCAGCTTTCCCCAGGCCAGGACAGAGTTGCGGGATGCCCTTCTCGAACAACAGATGGAGAGCGTCCTCAAAGTCAAAAACATGGTCCTGGCCCTGCGCAACGAGGGGCGCATCAAAACCAAACAACCCCTGGGTCGCATTCGGGTCCTGCCCAGCGACCCGCAGGAAGAGGCCGTTTTGCGTGATCCGTCCCTCGTCGGGCAGATCCTGGACGAGTGCAACATTAAAAATCTCGTCATCCTGGACAATGCCGAAGGGATCCAGGTCAAGGTGCGCCCCAACTACCGCACGCTGGGTGCCAAGGCCGAAAAACAGATGCAACAGGTGGCAGCCCGCATTGCCGCCGCCGATGCGGCCCAATTGCAACAAACCGTTGCCGGTGGCAAATCCTGGCTGCTGGAACTCGACGATGGCCGGGAACTGGAAATCACCGCCCTCGACCTGCAATTTTCCTGGGATGCCGGTCCCGACCAGTTGGCCGGACGCGACAAAGGCACCCTCGTCGTGCTGGAAACAGGCATCACGCCGGAACTGGCTGCGGAAGGCATGGCCAGAAATTTCAACCGCCTGGCCCAAAATCTGCGCCGGGACACCGGCCTGGAAATTACCGACCGCATCCGCATTCTCTTCGATGGCCCGGAATCCCTGGTCCAGGCCATTCAGATCCACCACACCCTGCTCTGTCAGGAGCTGCTGGCCCAGGAGATCACCCATCAACCCGGTCTCCAGACGGGCGCGGCCCTCAAACTGGAAAGCACCTCATTGCGTATCGCTCTGGAGAAACTGGCATGATTCCGGACTCCCCTCCCCCGCCGGCTGCAAACGTGAATCCGTCCCCTCCGCCAGCCGACCCGTCCCTGGCAACCCGGGAAGAACTCCTGACCCTGGTGCAGCATCAATCCCGGGAAATGGAACTTTTGAAAAACGAAGTCAAAAGATTGCGGGAAAACACCTCCAGGGCCGTCCAGGAACGGATACAGGAGGATGATTTAAAGCCGTACCAGGCGGAACTGATCAAGATGCAGCATCACCTGGAGGTCAAGGAGATGCGCATGATCGTCATCCTCGAAGGCCGGGATGGGGCCGGCAAGGGGGGAACCCTGCGCCGCATCACCCGTTACATGAACGAAAAGCACTATCGCGTCGTGGCCCTGGGCAAGCCCACCGACGTGCAGCGTACCCAGTGGTTTTTTCAACGTTATGTCGAGCAGTTTCCCAGCGGCGGCGAGGTGGTCTTCTTTGACCGGAGCTGGTACAACCGGGCCATGGTGGAACCGGTCTTCAAGTTTTGTACCGAGCGCCAATACCAGGATTTCATGCTGGCCGTGACCGGTTTTGAACAGGACATCGTTCGGCAGGGCACCATTCTGGTCAAGACCTACTTCAGTGTGTCCAAGGAGGTGCAACAGGCTCGTTTTGACCGCCGCCGCAACGATCCGTTGCGCAACTGGAAATTGAGCGAGGTCGATCTTCAGGCCCAGGATCACTGGGATGATTTCACCAACATGAAATATTTCATGCTGAAACGGACCCACACCCAGGAGGCCCCCTGGACCCTCATCCGCTCCGACAACAAGCACAAGGCCCGCCTGAACGCCATGAAAGTGGTCCTGAATGCCGTTCCCTACCCGGATCGCAACCCGGACCTGGACTATGTTCCCGACCCCGAAGTGGTGGTCTCCGGCCAGCAGGAACTGGAATTGATGGACGCACAACGGATTCAGGAGGGAAAATTCACTCTTTGAGACGAAGGGCATACGCACGATGGCATCCGGTACCCTATCGTTGAAATCATGGCGACGTCATGATTCCGGGAAAAGATACCCTCACGATCCGTGGTGGATATCAGCCATGGCTTGGCTAAGTATTGTGTCATCGATACCCCGCTGCTTCAGGCTTTTAATGAATGCATCCAGAGGCGAGTTCTCAAGCCGCTCTTTGTCAACGCGCAATCCTTGACCAATATAGTGACGGATCAAGGGCTGATATCCCGAAAAACCCAGAAGCGGAGCCATTTGTTTCATCTCTTCAACCACATCCTCCGGCATGCGCAACGAGATTGTGGATATAGGGCGATCCTTTTGCATCCGTTTTTTTAATTCACTGGTCTTCATAGATTTTTCTTTCCGACTTGGTGGCCTTGCGGGCGGAAACAATGCGAAAAATGTCCCCGATCTGCTGGATATGGACCACGAACAACAAGTGACCTGTAGCATCCTCTCCAATGATGGCATCCCGAGTCTCTTCTTGTTGGCTGGCATCCACTATGCAGAAAAAAGGATCAAAGAAAGCCTCACAGGCATGTTTGAAACTGACGCCATGCTTGGTTTGATTGACACGTGCTTTCTGAACATTCCATACAAAAGAGATGCCCTGAAAATTATAAGTCGCGTCCATGCTGGATTTTTGCTGAAAGTATTCATTCTGTCAATACATGACTTGGCTCAACAATCATCAAAAGTGTGACGTTGCAGGAGAGAGTTGCCTGGATGAGTCGTCATGCACGAATGTCTACACGATCCGAAAAGAGTGATGTCCCATAAGGTTATCCAAAACAATCGGTCAGGTCACCGGAGAACACCACCACCAACAAAGATAGACAAGGCAATCAACAAAGGTAGACAAGGCGATAAAGTTAAACCCAGTCCGGTACGAACAGATCACCGGAGCCGCCTCTGGAGAATCTCCCGTACCTCGGCAGCCGTCAGGATCAGGGGGTTGGTTTTCATGCTGGAGCCGCCGCTTTTGGCGACGACAAGATCCATGTCCGCCACGTCAAAACCGGCTGGAACGAGGGGGGAAATTTCCAGACGCCGCACCCACTCCCGCAGGGTCGTCACCAGGGTGACAAGGCCCTCGTCCAACGCAAGATGCCGCCGCACAAGCAGGGCACCGATCCGGGCATATTTTTTCAGGGCCGGATTGGCCGGTTCTCTCTGTTGCATGGCCTGGATGTTGATTGCCGTGGCTTCGGCCAGCAGGGTCCCGCACACCACACCATGCGCAATGGTGGTATACGCGCCCAACGGGGAGGCGAGACCATGCACCACCCCCAGGCCGGTCTGCGCCAGACAAATACCCGACAACAGGGAAGCATAGGCCAGACGTGAACGACCGGCAGCGGCCTCGGCTGTACCCTCCCAGGCCGCAAAAAAACCATCCCGAAAGGCCCGCATGCCGGACAAGGCCAGGGTATCGGTCATGGGATTGGCGCGGGTGGAAACATAGGCCTCCAGGAGTTGCGTGAAGGCATCCATGGCATGGGCAGCCAGCAAAGGCCGGGGCGCGGAAACCAGACACTCCGGATCAACCACCGCCACCCGGGCCACGAGTTTTTCATCCCGGAACGATTTTTTGAACCCCTCGCGTCCATGGCGACTGAGAACGGCATTTTTGGTGGCCTCGCTGCCGGTTCCCGCCGTCGTGGGAACCGCCACCAGGGGCACTGCCGGACCCGCATAGGGAAGCTGGGGACCGACCCCTTCCAAATGGTCCATGACCGTGCGTCCGGTACGCAGCAAACCGGCAATGGCTTTGCCCGCATCCAGCACACTCCCTCCCCCCACGGCCAGAACACACTCAATCCCCGCTCCCCCAAAACGGGAAACCGCTGCATCAACCAGTTCAGGTGACGGTTCACCCGCAACCCGCACCTGTTCCCAGTGCAAACCATGCTCTGTCATGGCCTGTTGCAGCAACGGCCACTGACCACCCCGGGTCAGGGAGCTGTCGCCAGTCACCAACAGGACACGTTGACCAAATGCCGCCGCCTCGCCTGCCGCCCGGGGCAGAACCCCGGCACCAAAAACAATCCGGGGCAGGGCGGCCATGGTAAAACCTTCCAGGGGAAACATATAATTCATCCTTTTGGAAACAAGCCATTGAAAGGCATGCCCTGGCGGGGTTGCGCCATCATGGGTGCCACGGTATCCCGCCATCGCAGATAATGGGCGGTCTCTTTGTGGGCCGCTGCTGCCGCCGCCGAAACATAGGCTTCGTATAAAATAAACCGGGTTGGATCGCCCGGATCCTGGAGGACATCAAACCGCCGGTTGCCTGTTTCCCGAACCGAATGTTCATGGTTGATGCGGGTTGCCTCAATGAAAGCCGCCGTGAATTCGGGTTTGACCGCAACATGGACGAGCGTGACATGCATGATCCGTCTCCCCTTTTTGACCAAAGGACCACAAAAAAACAAGCTGCCATTGAATCAGAGAGGGTACCCCGCAACAGCATTCTTGTCCAAGGGGAACACTCTCCCTGATCGTTGCCGCATCTTCGGAAATTCCAGCAACGTTTAAAAAACCGACATGGAGGTCCCGATGCAACCATCGATTGCCATGGTATTCAATATTATATTTAAAAATATAAATTATTTTTTCTATACACCATCTTTTTTCAATGTCTATACTGGGATTGAAATCTACCAGAAAGATAAGATATTTAATAAATATTTTGTGTTCCGCAGTATATTTTATAAAATTTAAGATGTTCAGATTTCTCCTGAGAGGATGTCTATTAACCCTCGGATAAAAAAAATTTGAAAGGAAGACTTTATTGGGACTCCGCCCCAAACCCCGCCAGGAGGAAGGGCACAGCCCTTCCTCCTGGACCTCCATCCCAGTTTTTCATTCTTTTTTTTGAAATTAACATGTTATTAGACAGCCTCTCAATCCAGAGCCGGGTGGGGGACAAAAATGATGCACTTGTTCGGAAAAATGCGTTTTCGCTGGCTGGTCATTCTCATGTCGGTGAGTTCGTTCACAGTTTTTCTGGGTGTGATCATCCTGATCTATGTTGCCCTGGGACAGGTACAAAGAATCAATGCCGATCTTCTGTCGGGTCCCATCGAGGCCAAAAGTCAATGGAGCGGCGTGGTCCACGGCATCCACGAGGCCGAAATGACGCGCTTGAATTATCTGGTTGAACATGCGCCCTCCACGGCACAAGAGATGGCCGCCGCGTTGCACCATGCACGGGGCATGCTCCAGGCGTTGAAAAATGCCCAGGCCGAAGCCATTCAAAATGGCATGAAGGTCTACGAGGAAGATTTTGCGATGCTGGTCAAGAGCGTCGAGGAAAATGCCAAGGCCAGGCTGCAATTGGTCAAGGATCGGGAAGCCCTGGAAACCCAAATCTACGAAATTGGCATCCCCACCCTGGAATCTGCCCTGGGAGAGGTCCAAGTCGCGGAAATGAGTTATTTTGCCAAGCCCGCCCCCGAACAGGTCAAACGGGTCAAGGTCACTCTGGAACGGCTCTCCCGCGATGTCGCCGACCAGAAAACCGTGACGGATCTGCGGCAGGCAATCGCGACTTACGACAAAACCTTTTCCTTTATTGTTGCCAACACGGTGGAAATGAACAAACGTTCTGTTTCCATGAAGGAACATGCCAACGTGATGGTCAAGGAAATCTCTGCCGGTCTTGATGAAGCCGATGGCGTCGCAACAGCCGCTGCAAAAAATGCCCAAAGCCGTGCCCAGGCTGCGCAACGCCAGGCCCTGATCTGGACCGGCCTGGGTATCCTGCTGGCCCTGTACATTTCTTATATGTTCGAACGGGTTACCTTTTTAAAGCTGGGATGTGACCCCATTGATCTGTCCAGGATGGCAAAAGATGTGGCAGAAGGGGATCTCATACCAAAATGCAGTGTTGGCCGGAGTGTGGGGGTCAATGCCTATCTGGCCCAGATGACCGTGCGATTAAAGGAGATTGTGCAAGAGATTCAAACCGCCGCCGACAATGTCACAATCGGCAGCAACGAACTGTCGGACCAATCCCAGCGTATGTCAGAAGCCTCGGCCACCGAGGCAGGCACCATGGCCGAAACGACTCTCTCCATGAATGCCATGGCCGAAAACATCCGTGCCAATAACGACAATGCCCAGCAAACGGAAAAAATCGCCAATCAGGTGGCCCGGGATGCCCAGGAGAGTGGCAAAACCGTGGCCCAGGCGGTCAAGGCCATGCGCGAGATCATCGAACGCATATCCATCATTGAAGAAATTGCCCGACAAACCAACCTGCTGGCCCTGAATGCCGCCATCGAAGCCGCCCGGGCCGGAGAACAGGGGAAGGGCTTCGCCGTCGTCGCCGCCGAGGTGCGCAAACTGGCCGAACGCAGCCAACTGGCCGCCGCCGAAATTGGCAAAATCACCACTTCTGGAATGGAAGTTGCCGAAAATGCAGGTAAAATGCTCGAAAAGCTGGTCCCAAGCATCCAGAAAACCGCCGATCTGATCGGGGAAATCTCCGGTGCCAGTGTCGAACAAAATGCCAATGCCGAGCGGATCAGTCAGTCACTGCAAACCCTTGAAGGGGTGGTCCAGGCCAACGCTGGTGCCGCCGAAGAGATTGCCGCCACTGCCGAGGAGCTGACCACCCAGGCCGAATTGTTGCGGCAGACAATCGCTTTCTTCAAAATTGGCCGCCAGGCTGGCAGCCCGGCCAGATTGCCTCACCAACCTGCCCGTCTGCCGGCCCCGGACGCAGATACGATTGAAACCCTGTAGCCTACAGCCTGTCACACCTTCAAATCAATAAAAATATTTATCTTTTGAATTTTGCCAGACCCTCTCCGGTAACGAGAGGGTTTTTTTTCATTTTGAATTTACATCAATTTTTGTAAAAAGCAAGCATCGCACCCCATGAATGATCAGGCCGAAAATTAATTATTTTTAATAAATAGCGGGAACATTTGCCGCAACATGCCGGTCCAACCTGCCAGATGTGTCAATACAAAATGCATCAACACAAGTTCAAAACAGGGTCCTGATTCCATCTTGTTTCTCGGCATGGATGTTCCGGGAACATACCCAGGATTCTGTCATCAGAAAACGGATCTTATTTCTGGAGATGTTGATCATGATCATGCACCTGTTTGGCAAACTGCGTTTCCGCTGGTTGGTCATACTCATGTCGGTCAGTTCGTTCACGGTTTTCCTGGGTGTGATTTCCCTGATCTATATTGCCCTGGGTCAGGTGCAAAATATATATGCCGACCTTCTCTCGGGTCCCCTGGCAGCCAAGAGCCAATGGCATGGTGTGGTTCAAGGGATACATGAAGCCGAAATGACCCGTCTGGGCTACCTGCTCGATCATGCACCGGCCACGGCACAAGGGATCACTCCGGCGTTGCAGCGTGCACAAGAGATGCTCCAGCAACTGAAAAACTCCCAAACAGATGCGATTCACAATGGTTTGACAGAGTACGAGAAAAACTTTGCCTCGCTTGTCAAAAGTGTCGAGGAAAACAGCCGGTTCAGGGAACAACTGACCAAAGATCGCGAAGCCTTGGAAACGCAAATCTATGAATTGGGCAATGCCAACCTGGAATCGGCCTTGAGTGAATTCCAGGTGGCGGAGTTGTCCTACTACGCCAGATCCGGGCCTGAACAGGTCAACCGGATCAAGGTGATCCTGGAGCGCATTTCCCGGGATGTGGCCGGTCAAAAAACCGTGGCCGACATCCGGAAAGCCCTGGCCATCTATGACAAGACCTTCACGGCCATGGTGACCAATACGACAGAAATGCATAAGCGGTCCAAATTCATGCAGGAACGTGCCGCAGAGATGGTGCAGAAAATTTCCACCGGTCTCAAGGAGTCGGACGCCGAAGCCGAATCCGCCACGGAAAAAGCCCAAAGCCGAACCGTCAGATCACGCCACCAGGCCCTGGTCTGGACCGGTCTAGGAATTGTTTTGGCCCTGTATATCTCTTTCATTTTTGAGAGGGTTACCCGGGAGCAGCTCGGGTGCGACCCCATGCAGTTGGCCCATATGGCCGAAGCGGTCTCCCAAGGTGATCTCAACCCGAAATGCAGCACGGCCAGTTCCCGGGGAGTCCAGGCACATCTGGCCAAAATGACTTTGCATTTGAAGGGAATCACCCAGGAAATCCAGGCCGCAGCCGACAATGTGACACTGGGCAGCCATGAACTGTCGGACCAGTCGCAACGCATGTCGGATGCTGCGGTTCAGGAAGCCCAGGCCATGGCGGAGACAACCAGCTCCATGAACGCCATGGCCGAAAACATCCATACCAACACCAGAAATGCCCAGCAAACCGAAAACATGGCCACCCAGGTGGCCAGGGATGCCCAGGAGAGTGGCAAGACTGTGGCCCAGGCCGTCACGGCCATGCGCGACATCATCGAACGCATTTCCATCATCGAGGAAATCGCCCGGCAAACCAACCTCCTCGCCCTGAATGCCGCCATCGAAGCCGCCCGGGCCGGCGAACAGGGAAAAGGATTTGCGGTCGTGGCCGCCGAAGTGCGCAAACTGGCCGAACGCAGTCAGTTGGCCGCAGCCGAAATTGGTAAAATCACCACCTCCGGCATGAGCGTGGCGGAAAATGCCGGCAAAATGCTCGAGCAACTGGTGCCGAACATCCAGAAAACAACCGACTTGATTGGTGGCATCGCCCGTGCCAGTGTCGAACAAAATACCCATGCCGACCGCATCCGGCAGGCATTGCAAACCCTGGAAGGAACAGTCCAGGGCAATGCCGGTGCCGCCGAGGAAATTGCCGCCACCGCTGAAGAACTCTCCTCGCAGGCCAATCTGTTACGACAATAAATGGCCTTTTTCCAAACAGGCAACTCAATGACCGATCAGACAAAATCGCTTCGATCCAGTGCCCGGTCGTCGGCGGCAAACGACGTTGACATGGACTCTCCACCGGTCATAGAATCCACTTATGAATCATGAACACCACGCCGTGATCGGACAACTCTTGCCACTCGTATGTTCAGCCAACCGGAGCTTGCGCGTCTCGCGCCAATCGTGGCTTGTGCGTCTCGCACCAACCGGGACCTGCACGTCTCGCGCCGGCAGGCCGATGGCAATAATCCTGTTGGCGAATAACTGCAAAGGCCATGATGGATACCCTGCCTTTTGGTGATGTTGATCTACTGGATTTTGTGGTCTCGAAGGGAACCCCCTGTTACATCCATGATGGTCCGACCATCGCGGCCTGGAACCGGCACCTGCGTGCCTCCCTGACAACTCATCTGGCTCTTTCCAGAATGGTTGGTGCCACTCCCAATCCCCACCTGTTGCGCTGGATGCAACCCCATCTGGATGGTTTGAGCGTGGCATCCGGTGTGGAGTTGCGTCTGGCCATTTCTGCCGGCATGCATCCCCAACGACTTGATTTCCTGGCTCCCGGCAAGCGCGATGCCGAGTTGGAACTGGCCATCGGCAGCGGTCTCGGTTCCATCAGTTTGGAGTCGGCGACAGAACTGGAACGTATCGACCACATTGGCCGTCGTCTGGGGCGCAAGGCCGTGCTGGCCTTGCGCATCCATCTCCGTTCACCCACGCACGATTCCGGCGACAATTCCGGTCCTACCAGGCCAGAGTACCACCCCTGCCCTGGCTTTGATCTGGACCAGGGAGCCGCGCTGATCAAAGCCCTGGGCAGTCGATCTGGATGCCGCTACGGGGGGCTTTATTTCAATTTCAATACCAGCAGCCTGCGGGCGGACCCTGATTCCAGAACCATCAACCCGAATACGGAGCCGATGCTGGATGGTTTTCGTCAAGCCCTTGCAACGATTGCCGAACTGGCTCAAATGACTGAACAATGGCCGGAACGGGTCATTTTTGCCAAGTGCCCGGTACTCCCTTCGCATGCGGAAAAACATATTCAGGACAAGGTTGCGTTGACCAGGGACCTGGCAACCCTTTGGGCCACCTTCAAGGCTGAACACAAGCCACCGGCCGTCTCCGGCATTCTGGAAATGGATCCTTCCCTGGGACCCATGACGACACTCCATGTTGCCCGGGTGGTGGCAACCCGGCAAGCCGGGACCATGACCTGCTGCATCCTGGATGATGAAATTCCGCCCCATCTTCCAGCCGGATGTGCCATCAACCTTTCCAATCCAGATGGAACACCGCCGGTCCCGGTGCTTCTGACCGGACTGCGCACTTCAGATCTCCTTGAGCAAAATAACGGAATTTTCATGCCCATGCCGCAGGTGGGAGATTACATCGGCATTTATCAAGACGGCGGCTATACAGCCAAATCATCTCATTTTTTCTCTCATTTGACCTGCGCAGAATACCTGATCGACGGACCGGAGCATGTGCGCACCATCCGTCATGTCCTGGATCCTTCCCGCCTGGGCGTTCCGCCATGATGGGCGCTCTTGGCATCACGCTCTCCTCTGCGCCGGACGCAGCAGCAGCATGCCATAGCCATAGGCGGTATGCCGACCGACCCCTTTGGCGAGTTTTTCGGCGAATTTTTCGCCATCGGTAACCGTCAGTTCGCCCTGCAACGCAACATCCGGTCCTTCCGCGAGTACCGAGCCATGCCGCAAGACACGGCTGCGCTCAAAGCGCGTCATGCGGATGATTTCCGGATGCGCCGCCTCGCCGAGGCGTTCGGCGAACCATTGCGCATAGACCTGATCACGCTGGAGACCGACCCCGGCCTCCTCCGGCAAGCCGTCGGGAAACCGACGTAGCGTTTCGACAAGAAACGCATCCACTTCCGCCCCCTTGCGCTTGAAATCCCCCACTGGCTGCCGCAGGCGTCGCACGGGACGCACGCGAATATCGAAAGCCAGTCGTCGCCCCGTGCGCCACGCATCCGGCATGGCCTTGACCGCCATCCGTGCCGGATCGCAGACCACCAGGGCCTCTGGACAGGCGGTCTCACGTGCCGTTTCCCGCAGGGCTGTCTGGTTCTGAGCAGTGTAGGCGTACAGCGTGCCGACCCGCGCCTCCCGCGTCACCATCAGGCGGAAAGGTTGCAAAATGCCCTTGCCGAACGTTTCGCTCAGCAGGTGATGCAGTGCGCACCCTTCGTCGATGGCGAGATTCCGACCGGCAGACCAACGACGCAAGGCACGCAGATCCAGCGGCAGACTGATCATGGAGAGTGTACTCATAGGCCCTGCTCCGGATGCACGAACCCTTCGACGACCCGACGGGTGCCGCCATGCAGGCCGGTGCGCCAGTTGCGGATATCCGGCAGATCGAGGTGACATTGAACATTTTCTCCCGCCTCCGGCCCCTCTCCCAGGGGCCAGAGGGCACGCAACCGTCCCTGTCCGGGTATCTGTCGCAGGGCCGCGTAAGCGCTGGATGCAAGGACTGACTCATGCCGACGCAATGGGCCACTGGGCAGGCAGGGCTTGCGTCCAATGAACAAGGGCCGGGCCGGACGGTCAATGCAGGCCGTGAGCGTATCGTGATCGGGAACACAAGAGTCCGGTTCGAGACGCAGGACAACCGTTACGTGTGCATCCATGTGGTATTTCCGAAAGCGACGATGCGGACCCCCGTAGCTGTCTCCGGTTCGACCTTCGGGTTCACCCCATGTCGTCCAGCATTTGTCGTTTTTCTCCAACCTGACATTCTGGGTGTCCGTCAGCAGGCCCGACGAATTCTCCCGCTCCCAACGAGCCGCGAAGAGCAGTCGATCCTGGAGATGCTGGTGTTGTTGCCAGTCGGTACGGGCATAACCCAGCGCGTTGGCGAGCAGACCGGTCAGCATGGAGGCTGCGGGAAAATCGCGGGTGACGCCCATTTGGTCGATGGTCACCCCGCCGAAGGCAACCAGCGGGGCTTCCAGCGTCAGAATGAGCCAGCGGTGATCAGGCATCGGTGGCAACCCGGACCTGACTGGCAGCCCATGCGGCCAGATCTTTGAGTGAAAGCCTTTCCAGAGTGCTTGAGTCGGAACTTTTCATGGGCATCGTCACCGTGGAAAGATAACGACGCACCTCGCCCGTGGCATAGGTAGCGTCATAAAGGGCGAGCTGGTGATCGAGTTGCGCAACCGCCTGTTCCAAATCGTGTGAGATGGCCCGACGGTAGGCGGTGGCCAGCGAACGTGGCTGCCGGTCGCCCGCTTCGAGCAGCATCAACTCGGCACGGCCATAGGGTGCAGTCGAGCCAAGTTTGGCACCGGGAGAGACTTCTGCGATCAGGTAGACAAGATTGTGAATAACTCCGGCGGCCAACTCCTGATCCCCGCCGCAATTGCCGATGAGGCCGGGCAGATCGATCACCACATAGCCATAGTAAAGACCGCAGGTGAGTTCGGTTTCCTGGATCGTATCGGCACCGCCGTCATTCTCGTCCCGCTTGAGATCATCGACAGCGGTGAAATAATCCCCTTCGGCTTCCGCAGCGTGAACCGTGAAAGCATGCGCGACATGCACCGGCGCCTCGATGTTGGCCGCCGGATCGGAGGTAACCATGCGACCGAAAAGTGCGGCGATCAAACCTCCCGGCATGGCCGCATTCTCGCTCATGGCCTTGAAGTTTTTGTCCTTCGCCCATTCGGCTACAGCCTTTTCCACCTCCTTGGCACCCGATGATGCGGCAGCGATCTTTTCGGCTTGCGTAGCCAGCCAAGCCAACTCAGGCTGGCCCAGCAACAGAGTCTGCCGACTCTTCTTGGTGTTGCCCTTTTTACCATAAACCAGCTTTTGGAATGCCAGATCCAGCGCCTTCACCACATCCTCCGGATAACGCCCACTGAGCGGCGCGATCACCTTTTCCGTCACCAGTTCGCGGGAGCGGAAGGAGTCCACATAACCCGTCAGCTTTTGGAGGGCGTGGGGATCCGAATCGGCCATACGCCAGTGACGCTTCAGGCATTGCGAGGAGATGCGCGTGCGCTGCGTATCACCATAAGTCAGCCGCTTGGCCAGGCCGCTGTCGTCGCGGTTCAAGAGTGCGGCGGTGTAGGAATGTAGCGTGTGAATCTGCAAGAATCTGGGAGCGGTCATGCGGCGCTTTCCTTTTGCTCGGATTGGCTTTTAGAGTCGAGACGGTCATAATAGGTGCTGGCCAATTTGCGGGTATGTTGCACTTTGTTCGAAAACAACAGATAGGCGATATCGAGACAGTTGACGCCCAAATCCGGAGCGCGACTGGCGGCCAGCATGCGCACCATGCCTTCGAGCGCCGCGCCACGTTTAGCCGTGGGCAGAGAGAGAAACCGCGCCAGACGGTTTTCCGAGAGAAAGGGTCTCTCTCCAGGCCAGCCGGGCTGTCCGCCGTCACACAACACCGCCCCGAAGGCGCGTGTACTCTGGTGCAGCCTGCCCCTGTTCGCCGGATCGCCTTTCGGCACCAAAAGTGCCATGATCTTGACCAACCGCAGCCATTCATCCCCCCCCTGGATCGCGGTCAGGAATCCGCACCTCCCGGCCAATTGCCAAAAATCACTCTCGCCGGGACCATGCGCGTCCATGCGCCGCAAACGGGCCAGGGGTCCGGGGTCAAGCCGCAGCAGAAAGGCCGAGGTTTTGGAGACGGCATCTCCCAGGTCAATAGCATTGTTATCTGGAGGCATCGTCGGCATTCTCCTGATCCGTGTCCGGTGTGGTTGCGGGCGTAAAAAGATCGGGGTACTTCTTGCGAATCGCCGCCTTGAGCTTCTGACGCGCCCGCGCCTCGGCCCGGTGGCGGAACAGGCCGGTGCAAGGCATGGCGGGCAGAGCCTCGGCAAAAATCTTCTGCGTGCGATCCCAGAGCAGGCGTGTGAACTCTTCCTCTTCGGTGTGCAACGCCTTCGCTCCCAGCTCCTGCGCCTCGAACCGCACCCATAGCCGCTCAAAAAATATGGAATCGGCGTAACGGTCAAGATGGCCGCAGGCCGTAAGTGTATAAATGTCAAGTTTCTTTTTGATCCTGGTGCCTTTACCTTTTCTGCCTTTGTCCTTGTTGCCTTCGTCCTCGTTGCCCTCTTCCTCGTGATCTTTGTCCTTATTGCTTTTGCTGCCCTTTTCCGCAGCGGATATCAGTGCCTCACGTAGCGCCACGTTGAATTCTGCGATGGCTTTCATTTGATTCTGAGCCAGTTGATGCAGTTCGGCACGCTTGGGACCGAGTGCGCGGGAAACCTTGCCAGAAAGCGGTAAAATACGAGAATGAAAACCAAGTGTTCCAGCCTTGTCTCTTTTTCCGGCAAGACCATACGCAACAATAAAAAGATTATCGTAATTGTTAAGATCGTCTTTACTTGGTTCGAGCAAGATTGGAAGAGTCCAATTCTGGCTATCATTCTCTCCAAAAAGTATTTTAACCAAATCCTTATAACTAAATCCTTTTTCTGTAAGAGTAAAAACCTTATTGTCAGTTTTGTGTTCCGGCGTCCATGGGTCTTTTATCCTCACGACTCGTTCGTTTTTGTTTGATTTCTTTTTGGCATGAGAGTCGTTTGTCTTCTCAACGCATGGACCGACTACTCGCGGGGTTCTTTCCGGTTTTTTTCTGGCATAAATGGAGCGTTCATCGGACGTAATACGGATCCTGCGACATGCCTCAATAAACCATATATCCAGATTGCTCGTTTGCAGAGATTCTCCATTCTGCCATTGTTCGATCCATGTCAAACCAACTTCTCCTTTTTTTTGGTAATCCAATGGCATCTCATCAAGACTGCTCCTGTATTTCAACAAAGTCTGCACATCTCGATGAAACCATGCGCCAGGTCGAGGAAATTGATTCATGGGTCGATTTGGAAACATGGGTGCCAACCCCATGCAGACACGCGGAGCATATATATTGCCTGTTCTGATGGTATGGGCATTCTGTACGTCGTAGGTTCCGCCAGTCTGCTGTGTCATGAGCGCAAAAACCCAATCCTCCACCGTGCCATCACGGGCGACAGCCTGCTTGAGATCGTGATTTTTCGATGTGATCAGCAGGTCGAGCGCGTCAGGCGATTGAATGGTTTTCTCCAGATCGACCCCAGGCGGCACCGGCGGCTGCATGAAGGCGGGTTTCGTCCAATCATTGACCAACAGGCACCAGGGTTCGTCATCGGGAAAGTTTCGGGTCGTCAGGCCACGCAACAGGCGTTTCCAGTCGTGTTCGTCCGCAGGAATTGCCGTCTCACCCGCGCCATGCAGCGCCAGTGCCGCCAATTGCACCAGAAACATATGCCAGAGCGGAACCTGATGCGGCCTCAGGGCCGGAAACCCTTCCACCTCATCCCGCGCCAGGGCGGCCAACAGGCCGGGCAGAGTCAGCAGCCCCAGGGGCAGGACCCGAATGTGGGGTTCATCAAGGAGATTGTAGCGCGGAGCCGTCATCTGCCCACCTTTGCCAACCCTTCCCTGCCGTAGCAGAACGAATCGTTACCCACGTGAAAAAACACCAGGCCATTCTCGACACGCGCCGCCACCTTCTCTTCCGGAACCACTCCTCGCGACCAGTGAGCCGGCAACGTCACACCATTGATAATCTGCCCGAATGGTCCCACCACAGGTTCCTGGAAAATTATCCGCGCCCCTTCCGCGCCAAGCCGGGTGCGAATCTTCTCCTCATTGTCAGGAAACCTCACACGCACATCGGCAAACTCTCGATCCGTTGCCAGGCGCACGCGGTCCGCCGCACCCGCCTCGTTCATCTCCCGTCCGACAACATCGTCCCAATAGTTCTTCCAGACTGCCCCCTTTTCCACATTGAGAGCCTCGATTTTGTGTGGATGCGTCGCGCTTTCGACCAGAAACCGGTTCATGGCGGGAATCACCCACTCCGGATGGTCAAGAACGAGCCGTCGCGTCAACTCGCAGGCATGCAGATTGCGATAGACGCCACCGCCGTCCCGCATGCAACCCAACCCGTTGTCGAAGGCTGGCGTGGCCAACCGGTCGAGACCCTCCTGCGGCGCAAGTACCATGCAGGCCGGCGTCTCGAATCCCGCCGGCCGGGGCAGATCATGCCGGTGCAATCTCCCGATGCGCTGCAACAGCACATCGACGGGACACAGATCCGTGATCAGCAGATCGGCGTCGATGTCCAGGCTTTGTTCCAGTGTCTGCGTCCCGATAACGATGACACCCCCCGACATGCGCACGCCATGCGGCGCAAGCGTTTTTTCCAGCGACCGGTCGAGAAGCGCACGATCCTCGCCGGCAAACCGGCTGTGGTGCAGAGCCGCCCCGCCAGCCACCTGCCACAGCAGGGACTCCCCGCCTGCGTCCCTGACCGCACGAAAACTCCCCACAGCCGCCTTGACTGTATTGCGGATGACCAACACCCGGGCACCCGTCTGTGCCGCAGCCATGGCGCGACGCGCCGCCTCCCGAGCCTCCCAGGAGGAGGCCAGCGTCATGATGACCCTTTTTTCCCGTCCTGTCGGCTCCACGCCCAGGGGTTCCGACCGACCCAGCCCCCAGACCGCCGGATATGGTGCAGCAATCGCCTCCTGAAATGCAGGTACGGGTGCCTGTCTTCGCTGGGTCAGCCACCTGGTACGTGCCACGGAACCCAGGGTCGCTGACATCAGCATGGCATGGCCACCACGCCCGACATGCATCTTGAGCAGGTGGGTCTGTACCGTGTTCATGTAGGAGTCGGAGGCATGGACCTCATCGACCACCAGCAGTGATCGGGAGAGCGCCGCCCCGCGCAGATGGGCATGTTTGACCTGAAGTCCCGCCAGCATGACCTGATCTACCGTGCCGACGGCCACGGTGGCCGCGAGATAACGCTTGGTACTTTCCGCAGCCCAGCGGGCCAAATGCTGTCGTTCGTCTCTGCCGTCGTCATCGTCCCAGCGCACCTCCCAGCCGGCAAGTGCCCGGCCTGCAACCTCCCCCGCCAGAAGGTAGCCCGGCACGGCAAGTACCACTTCAGGTGCCTGCTCGCCGAACAGACGCCGCATCGCCTGCTGCACGCGGCCATGAATCTGTCTGGCTGCCGCCCGCGTCGGCAGGGCAAAATAGAGGCTCTCCACCCTGCCCGCCACAAAAAGTTGGGCGAAGCGCCACAGTGCGGCCTCTGTCTTGCCCGATCCCGTTTCGGCTTCGAGGATCAGCAGCTTATCGTCAAGCGACCATGCACCGACGAGTCGTTGCGCCGGACGGGGAGGATCCATCCTGCCACTGAGGGTGGCGAAATCGGTTCGTGCCGTACCGATCCTCTGCAACGCTCCAACCTCCAGACCAGTTTCCACCAGCGCCCGGCGCGCCTTGGTTCTGGCCTGTTCCATGTAGTGCAGGTCGAGTTCGGGCTGATAGTCAAAGATCGCCTGCATCGAGCCCAGCCAGTCGGCCAGGGTGACCAGACCGCACAGCAAATGCTGAAAATCAGGATTTGTCGGCAACGACGCACCGCCCACGGCGAAGGCGGGGGCAAACCAGCACAACAGGACCTCCCCCATCTCCCGTGCCGCAACGACCGGATCATATCCCGCTACAGGTTGCCAATTTTGGACGCCATTTGGCTGGAACGGACGACCATGATGGGCCAAGACAGCGCAAAGCAGATGTTCATTCACGCCCCAAAGCTCCAGGGCTTTCATATGCAGATTATAGGCGATGGTCCACTCCGCTGCGCCGGAGAGAAAAATCGCCGCGCCGGCAGCGACATGTCCCGTCTTCGCGGACCGCCAGGTGCCATCTGGCCACCCTTTGGCCTGAAAACCCGGATGCAACTTGCCCACATCGTGCAGAAAGGCAAGCATGGCCAGACGCTTGATATCCAGCGCAGTGAGCGCCCTCCCCGCTACCTGCTCCAACCGGTTCCGCACAACCGGTTGCGTGACAAGCCCCTCGAAGCACACCGCCACATCCGCACAATGATGGGCCAGATGATGGCTCACTGGTCCAGATTTTTTTCCCCAGGGTGAGCGAAACGCCACATTAAATTCCTTTAAGTTTGTAGCTGCGAAGCCGCCCATAAACTTTCGGATAAAATAAACTATTGGATAAAACAAATCAAGAAGAAAGATTTTATTGGGTGGCTCTCGCCCCAAACCACACCAGGAGGAAGGGCAGAGCCGCTTCCTCCTGGACCTCCATCCCAGTTTTTCATTTGTTTTCTTTATTGGAAATGTTTGCAGCAGCATGCAGGAACGCCTCGATATCCTGCACACTCCAATTCAGCATCATTTCCGGTTCATCCCTGAACCGCCGATACCAGCGGGCCGTGTGGTCGATGGTGGTTGGCATGTCCCAAACCGGACGCCAGGCAAGATGCTGAAGTGCCTTGTCGATGGACAGACGCAACACATGGGCCTCATGGGGATGATTCCCGGCATCGGCCTGCCAGGCCGGAGCCTCGAAACACTTGGTAAAACGTTGGGTGATTTCCCCCACCGTCATCCCGGTATCCTGGGGAAAAGGGGCAAAATTCCATCCCGAACAAAAGAGGGCAGCCTGTTCCGGGGCATTGGCCAGGCGTTCACCCAGCATCAGATAACCGTGCAGGGGATCCAGGACATGTTGCCAGGGCCGCACGGCACCCGGGTTGCGCAATAACACCGGTGTACCAGAGGTGACGGCCCGCACGATATCCGGGACCAGGCGATCCCTGGCCCAATCTCCCCCCCCCAGCACATTGCCTGCCCGCACCGAGGCCAGGGCCACACCATGTTCGGCCAGTTTTTCCGGAGGAAAATAAGCCCGACGAAACGCAGCCACGACCAGTTCGGCGGCTCCCTTGCTGGCGCTGTAGGGATCTTCCCCGCCCATGGGGTCGCACTCCCGATAACCCCAGATCTGCTCCTGATTCAGGTAACATTTGTCACTGGTCACGATCACGACCACACAGGGTCGTTGCCGCTGGCGGACCGCCTCCAACAGATGGACGACCCCCATGACATTGCTTTTGAAGGTGCCCACGGGATCCTGGTAACCGGGGCGCACGAGGGCCTGGGCCGCCAGGTGAAAAACAATCTCCGCATCCGATTGCAGTACAGCCTGCCGGACCGTCTCGGCATCGCCGACATCACCCTCCCGATGCTGCTCCAACAGGGAATGAATCTGCAAAACTTCAAACAAATTGGGTTGCGTCGCCGGGGGCAGGGCCAGACCATGAATCCGGGCACCCCAGTGATGCAACCAAAGGGTCAACCAGCCACCTTTGAAGCCGGTATGACCGGTTACCAACACCCGGCGACCCCGATACCAGGAGGCTGTTGGGAGCATTTTCATCTTTTTAAACCACGCTCATTCGATACTCACCTTGGAATGTGTATTTTCAAAAAAAAAAAACGCATGAAAAATTTTCCCAATTTTTTTCTCCCAAGCAGTTTGGTTGCTTTTAAATATAAGTTGTAATATATATATTACCAGATTTTCCAGGGGGGAGAACCCGAATCCCACATATTCTGCAACTGCTGATATTCCCGGTAGGTATCCATCGCAAAAAAGAACCCGTCATGTTTGTAGGCCATCAGCTCACCTTCCTCGGCCAAACGGGCCAGCGGGGCCTCCTCCAATATGGTTGCCGGTCCCTTGTCCAGATACGCCAATACGGCCCGGTTGAAGACAAAATAGCCGGTACTGACCAGGCCATCGACACGCGGTTTTTCCCGAAAACTGGTCACGGCACCATTTTTTTCAATATTGAGAACCCCAAAACGGGAAAGAGGGTGAACCGCCGTGACCGTGGCCAGCCGGCCATGACCATGATGAAATGCCAGAAGATGATCAAGATTCACGTCACTCAAACCATCTCCATAAGTGACCATGAAGGTATCCCCCTGGAGATAACCTTCAATCGCCTTGATGCGGCCACCGGTCATGGTTTCCAGTCCGGTATCGGCCAGAGTGACCTGGTAGTCATCCTCGGTGTGGCTGCGGTGGAATGAAATGTGGTGCTGGTCGCCCAGAGTGATGGTAAAATCCCGATTCATGGCTTCATAGTTGAGAAAATATTCCTTGATCAGAAAGCCCTTGTATCCCAGACAAAGAATAAAATTTTTCATGCCATAATGGGCAAAGAGTTTCATGATGTGCCAGATGATCGGTTTGTTGCCGATTTCGATCATGGGCTTGGGACGGAATTCGGTTTCCTGACGCAGCCGGGTTCCATAACCACCACATAAAATGACAACCTGCATGGATCAATACCCCACCGCTCCGTGCAAATCCGGCTGATTGATAAAACTGTCACCACACTCGAAAGTCCCATCGGGCAATTGTTCTTCCCGACCAGCGAAACGCCACACGTGGCCTGAAAAAAAGCGTGGACACGATGGATACCGGCAACGGGGCAAGCCGTTCCACGATTCGCGGGGGCTTTCTGTTAGACTCTATTGATATTTTTCAACAATTTCAAGCACTGAATTGGCCATGGCATCAAAATCGAGTGCGTGAACGGCACACTCCTGACCCAGCGAACCAGGTGAATTTCTGACAGAGGCACAGGTACATCTTTGCAGAGCCAACTCACGGAGAGCCAGGGAAATCCGTCCGCTCAGATCAAACCCCGTCAAGGTACCCGTACCCATGCATTTTTCACAAGGAAACCAGGATGCCCTGACTCCCGTGGGCGGGGCAACAAAACCCGTTCCACCGCACTCTTTGCAAATGGTGAGATGTCCATATCTGACCCGCATGGCGTCTGTATCCTATTTGACTGAGAAACAACCGAATTTTTGTTCAGGATGACATCGAAGAACACGTACACGAGGACAATCCGGAATTCTACCAGGAAATCCGGTGGAATATAGCGCATGACCACCCGGGATTCAAGAGGATGTGCGCCTGATTTACAAAACCATGATTTATAAGTTTATTTAAAATCCAGTCAGGAAGCGGGAACGGGCCACTGTGCCAGAAGCGCCCCTTCGGCATCGAAGGCCAACACCTCCACCCGGATGGAAGCCGTGAGACGCTGGCGCATGACAGTGGCCACACCAGCGACCAGTTGTTGATAAAACGGGGCAGCCAAACCACGTCCAGTCAACACATCGGCGGCATGCCGGACCGTGATGCCGGTACGAATCTGCGCCAGTTCATCCGGTCCTGCCCCGGCGGCGGCTGCCAATGTTGCCACCCGCGCCATATCGAGGGAAACCTTGTGGGCATGCGTATTGTCAACTCCCTGACCCATCTTGGCCAACTTGCCGGCCATGGCAGCCACCACCACCCGGGGCATACCCACGGCAGCAACACTTTCCAGGGCGGCACCAACAAAATCTCCCATTTGGATAAAGGCGCTTTCCGACAAATCGGTCAGGATACCACGGGCAAAACGTTCTGTGCGCCGGCCCGTAGTCAGGACCACTGTGGTCAGACCCATGGCCGCCGCCGCCCGGACGGATTGTCGGACAGACTCCTTGTAGGCGGCTGTGGAATAGGGATAGACAATGCCGGAGGTTCCCAATATGGAGAGTCCCCCCTCGATTCCCAGCCGGCCATTGAGGGTACGGCGCGCCAGTTGTTCTCCCCCGGGAATGGCAATGACCACTTCCAACCCGGAGGTTTCCAGAAGATGGCCCGCAGCTTCCCGGACATTCTGAATAATGTTGGTACGTGGAGTCGGGTTGATGGCCGCTTCGCCCACCGGAGTACCCAATCCGGGGCGGGTCACGATACCCACCCCTTCCCCACCACGCAGATGAATGACCCGGGCCTGGTCTGGCACAAGTTGAACCCGGGCGGTCAAACGTGCCCCATGTGTGCAATCAGGATCATCCCCGGCATCCTTGATGACCACACACTCGGCCAATGTCGGACCACAAAACCCCTCGCTTACCGAAAAAGTGACCGTCTGACCATTCGGCAGCACCACAGCCACCCGTTCCGGAACAACACCCTGGCGCAAACCCGTCACGGCAGCCCGAGCCGCCGCCGCCGCACAGGCTCCGGTCGTGAAACCGGTTCGTGTACCCCGTTGATATCCTGTGCTGCTTCTCATGTCATGAAGCCGTTTTGCCATAAAAAGATTGTCAGGTCCGAAAAAAGTCTCCAAAAATGACCGAAAATTTATTCCAGGTTGGACCTTCCCCAAAGAACATGTCCAATAAACAGCCCGGAATCTATTGAGAATCCCTGCAAAAAAAGGATTTGATTATGAAAAACTTTGTTGAAAATCCGCCCAAAACCTCGCCCGGAAGAAGGGTACGGCCCTTTCTTTTGACATCCATCCCAGTTTTTCAAACGTTTTTTAATGTGGAGGGCTGAACCGTTACCAACCCGCAATAAGCAACCTCTTTTGGCACAGGTACCCAAAAAAAAATTCTCCGAGAAAAATTGTCACGAAATCTTTACAAGGCAGAAATTTTCCGACTCCCTTCCAGATTCGCCTTGGCAAAATCCCATAGTCGCCATCCCACACATGATCGGTCTGCACCACCAGTACCTGCGAAAAACAGCCCAAATCCTTGTCAACTTTTCAATTTTCAAAGAGCCATGGAAAAAATTGGTTCCAAAGACCCGCGCCCAAAATTCGAGGTTGCGATACTGAACCATCCAGAAACAGTTTCCCCCTGCCAGGATTGTCCAGGATTTTACCCCTCCAGTCCACCAAAATCCGCAACAAGGCCCCAACATTATGCCTGAAATCGGGCTGAACAAGTCAATCGCAAGGGACAGGCTCGACAGGGCAATTGCACTTGAAACTGGCATGCACTCAAAATCAACCTGTTGTAAATCAACACCACTGATTGTGTGTATTGTAACCATCTAAAATTAAACATGCTGATTTTCAAGTGCGATTGCCCTGACAGGCTTGACGAGTCAATCAGAAGGGTCAGGGGGGATCCATCCGACCAGAAATGGCCAAAACCACCGGCGGAAAAGATGTGGATGCATTTTTCCAGCAACAACCAAGTCCATACCAAAGATTGGCCATGCTCGCTGACCCGCTTGATGCTGGTCAAAAACTCCTGCCGGGTCTCCTGTTTCAGATTGGCAGAGAGAAGAAGTTCGCTCATGCCATGAATGGAGGTCAGGGGATTGCAAAGGTCATGGGCGGCCATGCCCAGAAAACCTTTCATGCCCCGATTCAATTCAAGCAATTGCTGATTGCTGGCGGACAACTCCTCATTCAATCCTGCCAGTTTCTGGTTGAGGATTCGTTCCTGTTCGACGCTCTGTCTCAACCGGAGCTGGGTCTGGATCCTGGCCAGAACCACCGATGGCACCAATGGTTTGGTAATATAGTCCACGGCACCCAGGGCCAGGCCCCTGGTCTCGTCGCTTGCCTCGCTCATGCTGGTCACAAACAGGACAGGAATATCCGCTGTGGCCCTGTCTGCCTTCAACAATTCCAATACCCGATAGCCATCCATGCCGGGCATTTGAATATCCAGAAGAACCAGGTCTGGAGGGGGAGAAGATGCCGCCCGGCGGATGGCCTGCTCGCCGCTCGTGGCCACCATGATGTCGCAGGTCGGGCTGAGTATGTCCCGCAACAGGTCAAGATTGAACCTTTCATCATCAACGACAAGAATTGTGCTGCGTGGCAGGTCAGGCACCTTTTTCGTCCCATTCATTCTTGATCTGCACGATCTCCAGAAGAATTTTTTCAAAAAGATCCGCCAGGCGCGGCTCAAAATGGGTTCCCGAATTTTTGCGGATTTCGGCCATGGAAGCGTCAATGCTCCATGGTTCCTTGTAGGGACGGCGCATGGTCAAGGCGTCAAAGACATCCGCCAGGGCAACGATGCGGGCAGATTCGGGAATGGCCTCACCGACAAGACCTGCCGGGTAACCGCTGCCATCCCATTTTTCGTGGTGGTAGCGGGCGATTTCAGCCGCCATGACAAAAATGGGGGTATCGCACTTGCTCAGGATGCCATAACCAATCTCCGCATGTTGCTTCATGATTTGCCACTCTTCCGGGGTCAATTTACGAGGTGCCTTCAGGATGGCATCCGGGGTACCAATCTTGCCGGTATCGTGCATGGGAGCAGCCAATTCCAACCGTTCTGCCATGAATTCCGGCCACTTGGCCGCCCTGGCCAGGGCCCTGGCATAGGCAGCCATGCGCCATATATGGAGACCTGTGTCGGTATCGTTATAGTGACCGGCCTCACCGAGCATGAAAATGGCCTCTTTCTGGCTGTCCTCAAGCTCCTGTGCCCGTACCAGGGAAAGGTGGGTCCGTACCCGGCGCAGAACAATGGGTCCCGAAATCGGTTTTTGAATATAATCCACCGCCCCGACATCAAATCCACGTGCCTCGTCTTCCACTTCGCTCATGGCGGTGACAAAGATCACCGGAATGTTTTTCGTGGCGGGCGTAGCCCTGAGTTTTTCACAGGTTTCGTAGCCGTTCATCCCGGGCATCATGATGTCGAGCAGAATCAGGTCGGGCACATGTCTGTTGGCAGCTTCCAGTGCTTTTTCGCCATTGGGCGCAAAAATCAATTGATAGTATTCTTTCAGAATTTGTCGCAACACCTGAAGATTATTTGGTTCATCATCGACGAGCAATATTTTTTTGAGCATGTTCGATCACTCCAGGTGCAGGCCCAGTTTTTCGGCCAGGACGATTGTCTGGTGTTTTGCTTCATCAAAATCGAAGGCATCCACGCTTTTTTGAATGGGAGCGAGATCGGACCTGGCAATATATTCTGCCAGTCTGGACAAAACCGGCTCGACACTGTCCGGATTGAGATCATCCAAAACCACAGCGAGTTTACCCAACAGGTTTTGTACTGTTTCGGCAGCAAAGGGTTGACCTGTCGGGGGTGACTCGTCAGCCATGGACGACAACCTGCCAATGGCTGCCGCAGCATCTGTCAGGGCATGGTGCAAATCCTCCAGTCTGGCTGCAACAGCCTGTCTGCGACCCTCTCTCAGGTCGGTATCCACTTGTTTGGCCAGTCCGGCAATGCGGTCAAGGGCCAGATTGCCCGCCACCCCCTTCAGGGCATGAGCCATCCGGCGGGCCGGTTCACCATCGTCGGGATGGTTGGTCATAAGCTGCCGCATGGTGTCAGCGTCATGCAGGCGTTCGTGGGCAAAGGATGCCAGTGCCTTGACGTAGGCGGTTGAGTCTTGCCAGTTTTTGAGGGCTTTTTCATGATCGGCAACCCCGGCCAGAGAGGAAAAATCAATCCTTGGCTGGACGATATGGCTTGTGTGTTGCGTGGTGTCGGGCTGCCCGACCCCGGCAGGAACCGTCTGTTCCATGGTCAAAAATAATCTATTGAAATCAATTGGCTTAGCCTCGACGCCGTCCATTCCCGCCGCCAGGCATTGTTCATTCTCTTCGCGCATGACACTGGCGGTGAGTGCCAGAATGGGTATATGCGTGCCACTCTCTTTTTCCAGGGCACGAATTTTTCTGGTTGCCTCCAAACCATCCAGTTCAGGCATCATGACATCCATGAGGATCAGGTCGCAGGATTGTTCCCGATACGCCGCAACGGCCTCCAGGCCATTCTTGACCCATGTGACATGATGACCCTGTTTTTGCAGGCGCAACAGAGCCAAGGTGGCATTGGCTTCGATATCCTCGGCCAAGAGAATCCGGAACAGGCGTGGGGAGAGATACCCTTCTGCAAGGATATCACTCTCTTCGTAGAGGCACTCCTCGTCTCCGGAAGCGGGTGGAAGATGGACAGTAAAAAGGAAAACCGACCCTTTGCCCAATTCACTCTCCACCCGGATTGTTCCACCCATCATGGCCACGATTTGTTTGGAAATGGTCGTGCCCAGGCCGGTACCACCAAAACGGCGGGTCGTACTGGCATCCGCCTGGGAAAAAGGTTCGAATACCTTGGCCATCTGTTCCGGCGTCATGCCGATGCCGGTATCCCGCACGGCAAAGAGGAGCATGTCCGGTTTTTCTCCCGCTTGCACGGTGATCGATATCTGCCCCTTTTCGGTAAATTTAATGGCATTGCCCACCAGGTTCAACATCACCTGGCGCAGGCGGGTTGGATCACCCAAGAGCCGGTTGGGCAGTGCGGTATCAAGGTCAATGGAAATTTTCAGGCTTTTTTCCGCTGCACGATGTTCCACGGTGCGCAGGGTGTCCGTCATAAAGTTGGGCAGATGGAAACAAACCGTTTCCAGGACGAACTTTCCGCTTTCCAGTTTGGAAATATCCAGAATATCGTTGATGATGCCCAGCAAGGCCCTGGCAGAGGAGAGAATGGTTTTGACATGTTGGCGACTGGCCGGGGCAAGACCGGCATCCTGAAGCAACACTTCGGCAAAGCCGATGACGGCGTTCATGGGGGTACGGATTTCATGGCTCATGTTGGCCATGAAGGCCGCCTTGGCGCGGGCACCAGCCTCGGCATCCTCCTTGGCCTGTCTGAGGTCAGCCTCGTTTCTTTTTTGTTGCGTGATGTCGGCAACGAAACCCACAAAATAGTGTTTCGTTGCCGACAGGCGGGCATGTCCCACGGCCAGATGGGCGGGAAAGGTGCTTCCGTCCTTGCGTTTGGCCGTGATCTCACGCCCCGAGCCGATAATCCTGGCCTCGCCTGTTTTGTAAAATCTTTGAATATAATCATTGTGTTGAGAAGAAAATGGTTCCTGCATCAACAGGGAGACGTTTTTTCCGAGTATTTCTTCCCTGGTCCAGCCAAAAAGCATTTCCGCTGACGGGTTGAAGACATGGATGATGCCGCTTTCATCAATGGTTATGATGCCATTGACCGCAGTCTGGACAATGGCCTTGACCTCGGCGGTGGCAATGGAGACCAGCTCTTCCAGATGATCGCGATGACGCAGCAACTCCGCTTCGGCGGATATGCGCTCCGAAATATCGACGACGATGCCGACGAACATGGACTCGCCGGTAACGGTTACCTCCCCGACAGAGAGGTGCATGGGAAAGATCGATCCATCTTTTCTGCGTCCTGCAAGCTCACGTCCTCTACCGATGATTCGGGGTTCACCCTCCCGCAGATAGCGGGCCAAATAACCGTCATGCTCCGAACGATAAGGCTCCGGCATCAGCATGTTGACGTTTTGTTCCAATACCTCGCGGCTTGCATAACCAAACAGCTTTTCGGCGGACGGATTGAAAGATTGTATCTTTCCGGATGCACGGATGGTGATGATGGGAGTGACCGCCGTGTCGAGGATTGCCCGGACCGTGGCTTCACTGCGACGCAGATCATGGGTCATTTGTTCTGCAATGCCGACCGCCCTTGCCCGACCATTCAGGAGCAGCCAGATGAACAGGGATGATAATATACTGACCAGGACACCAACCTGGATGATCATCCAGGACCGTTTCATCTCCATCTGGGCTTCAAATGCAGGCAGGGAGCGCACCTTGATGGTCCACGGATGACCGGTCATTATTATTTTGGTTACTTCCTGGAATTTCGAAACTGTTTGAATCGAATTGAGCGACAGAACGTCATCCGCATCGTACAACAATGAATCAATCGATAGCGTATCTCCATCAAATATTTCCAGGTCGAGATTGGCAACCTGTTGGCCCAGGATGCCCGACATCAGGTCATTCATGCGAAAGGGAGAGTAGGCCCAGCCCTGTATGTTGGCCCGGCGCTCGGCGATGTTTCCATGGGGAAGGCCGGTCCGGTAGACCGGCACATACAACAAAAAACCTGCCTGGACCTGCTTGCCTTCCTCCTGTACCAGTTTGACCTTGCCGGAGATGGCGGGTTGGTCGAAATCCCGGGAGCGTTCCATGGCGGCGCGGCGCACGGCTTCGGAGTACATGTCAAATCCAAAGGCACGCAAATTCCGGCTGGTGAAGGGTTCCAGGTAGATAATGGCCGTGTATGGATCCCGTTCCCCCTCCGGGCGAATGGTATAATCGGGAAACCCCTCCCTGCTTATGGCTTCAATGTGCCGGCTTTTTTCGGAAGGTGGAACAAGCAACGAAAATCCCACGCCCTGAATACCCGGATATTTATTGGCCAATTCCAGGGTTGCCACATAGTGTTGAAATTCATTCCTCTTGACACCGGCAAAGACCATAAAGAGGGCTTTGACACCACGCAACACCTGTTCATAGGCTGACATGCGCAATTCGATACGACTCAGAATTTCACGGGTCTGGTAATCAAAATTGCTGCGCAAAACCTGGTGCAGATTATTTTTTTCGATTTCCTGCAATACAAAAGTGACATAAAGCCCGATCCCCAGCACCAGCCACGGAACCGTTCTGCCGATTGAATACATGCTGAAATTCCTGGTCATTGTCATATCCGGATGATCGAATATTGTCCAAATACATTCTGATGCGGATACATTTTCATTTGTTCAATCCTGACCCACAAACCGGTTTCTGCCCCCTGCCTTGGCTTTGTAGAGTCTTTCATCTGCCTGGCGCAAAAACAGTTGCAACGAATCTTCCTGGGAAGGGATCACGACAGCCCCTCCCAGACTGATGGTGACGTGGGCTGCAACCTTGGACTGTTCATGGGGATGGGCCAAGGTAACAACATTTTCCAACAGGCGTTGTGCCACCAGGTGTACCCCTGCGGCATCGGTTTCCGGCAGGACACAGACAAACTCCTCACCGCCGTAACGTGCCACAAAGTCGATGGTCCGCACCATGGAGGCGACCAGGACCCGGGCGACCTTTTTCAGGCACTCATCACCGGCAGCATGGCCATAATGGTCATTGAAAGGTTTAAAAAAATCGATATCGATCAGGATCAGCGCCAGCGGGATCTTGTCCCGCATGGACCTGTTCCACTCTTGTTGAAGATACTCGTCAAACCGGCGTCTGTTGGGTATTCCGGTCAGGCCATCCAGACTGGCCAGGTCTTGCAGCGTTTTGTTCAATTCGATCAACTGGCTGTTTTTTTGGATCAACTCATCACTCAGTGAGACCAACTGTTGATTGAGGTGCCGTTCCCGGACGAGGCTTGACTTCAGACGCAATTGGGTCTGAATCCGGGCCAGGACCACCGAGGGAGAGAATGGTTTGGCAATATAATCCGCCGCTCCCAGGGCCAATCCTTTTGTTTCATCGTCCGTATTGCCCATCGCTGTGATGAAAATGATGGGAACTTCAGATGTCGCATGATCCGCTCGCAAACGTTCGAGGACCTGAAAACCATCCATGCCAGGCATCATGATATCCAGCAGGATCAGATCGGGGGGAGGTGAGACATTGGCCCGTTTGATGGCCTGTTCGCCGTTCATGGCCACCATGACATCGTAGGTCTTGTCCAGCAACTCTTTCAATATGTTGATATTGTATTTTTCGTCATCCACGATGAGGATTGTTTCGCGCCGCAACGTTGCAAACCTCCCGGACAAGGGGTTGAATCATGAAAATCATGTTTTTGCGACCTGAAGATCCATCGCCGCCGTCATGTTTTTGAGGCAATCCTGTGCCGCATCAAAGGCAAAATCGTCAAGCGATTTTTCCAGTTGTTCAATATTCCGGCGCTCCCTGTTTTTCATTAATATCTTGATTTCTTTAAGGACTTCCACAGCCCGCGTGGCCCTTCCCTCGTCCAGAAACTGCATCATCACAGCGAAAAGAGGCGTCAGGGCCTGGATATCCAGGGGGTGATTCTCTTCAGGGGGGGGCGGCTCTCCGGTCTTGCCGGTCGGTGCCTGTTGTTGACGCAGTGAGGCAAGGCCCGCCAAAACCGGAACGAGACAGGATTCCAGTTCGTTGATCATGGCCTTCAGTGGGGAAATATTTCCATCCCGGACAGATTGTTCCATTCTCCCCGCAATCACGCCCAGTGCCGGTGCGCCGATGGATCCAGCAATCCCTTTTAAAGTATGGGCCGTGCGTTGCACGGTGTCCAGATCATTTTGTGCCAGGCTGGCATGCATCCGGGGTATGACATTTTCGTAATCCTGGTGAAAATTCAGGAGAAGCCTGATCAACAGGGGGCGATTGCCGCGCACGCTTCGCAAACCAACAACCAGGTCGATCCCTGGTATGGATGCAGGAAACGACCCGGCGTCCGGATGTTCGCATTGTGGTTGTACGGGATGTGCGGAAGTGGATGTGGTCCGGTCCTGCAAGGGAAGCCAGCGGGCCAGGGTTGCGTAAAGGGCATCCGGGTCAATGGGTTTGGTGATATGATCATTCATCCCGGCAGCCAGGCTGACCTGGCGATCCTCGGCCATGGCATGGGCAGTCATGGCCAGAATGGGCAGGTTGGCAAACCTCGGATTTGTTCGGATGATCCGGGTGGCCTGCAGGCCGTCCATTTCCGGCATTTGGATATCCATGAGAACGATGTCGCAAACATCCTGGTTGACCGCCGCCACGGCCTCCCTGCCATTGTTGGCAATGGTGACGGTGATGCCCACATCTTCCAGCAATTCCCTGGCAATCTGCTGGTTGATCCGGTTGTCATCGACGAGCAACACCCTGGTATTCGAAAAAAAGTGTACGGTTCTGCCCCTTGCCGAATTCAGGGGCAGATCGTGCTGCAAGCCACCCTGTTCCAGATTGTCCTGCCGGGCTGGTTGCACGACGCAGGCAGGATCATTTTCGCCCACGGCAGCTCCCAGCCAGATGGTAAAGGTGAAGGTGCTTCCTTCTCCCAATCTGCTTTCCAAGCGAATGTCACCATCCATCAACGTCACCAGTTTTTTGCAGATGGACAGTCCCAGACCGGTTCCCCCATATTTCCGGGTGGTGGAAGCGTCGGCCTGACTGAACGCCTTGAACAGTTTGTCAGCCTGTTCCCCGGTCATGCCGATGCCGGTATCCCGGACCGAGAAACGGAGTTGCACCCAATTTTCCCGGCTTTGCACCAGTTCGGCATTGACCACGACTTCGCCGTGTTCGGTAAACTTGACGGCATTGTTGACAAGATTGACCAGTATCTGTCCCAGGCGCAGGGAGTCGCCGATCAGGGGAAAGGCGAGGTTCGCGGCGCGGGACAGCTTCAATTGCAACCCCTTTTCCGCAGCCTTGAGACCGACAATGTTGGAAACCTGGTTGAAAACCGCATCCAGATCAAACTGGATGGACTCCATGGTAAGCTGGCCGGCCTCAATCTTGGAATAGTCCAGTATGTCGTTGATGATGGCCAGCAAAGAGGTGCCCGCAGCATGCATCTTGGACAGATAATCGCGCTGTTGGTCGGTCAGGTGGGTGCGCATGGCCAGATGGCACATGCCCAGGATGGCATTCATGGGGGTGCGGATTTCATGGCTCATGTGGGCGAGAAATTCGCCCTTGGCACGATTGGCCTTGTCGGCCAACTCCTTGGATTCCAGGAGAGCCTGTTCCGTTTTCTTGCGATGGGTGATGTCGCGCACGATGCCGGTGAACATTTGCCGTCCCTCCACCTGCATTTCACTGACGGCCAACTCCATGGGAAATACACTCCCATTCTTGTGCTGTCCCACCACCTCGCGACCAATCCCGATGATTTTTGCCTCGTGCGTGGTGATATAGTTGCGCAAATAACCGTCATGCTGGCTGTGATAAGGTTCGGGCATCAGCAGCCTGACATTCTTTCCGATCACCTCTTCCCGGCTGTAACCGAACAATTTTTCTGCCGACGGGTTGAACGTCAGGATCAATCCCTGGTCATCGATGCTGACAATGCCATCCACAACAGTGTCAACGATGGAACGGTTGCGTGCTTCTGCCAGCAGCAGGGCATTGCGTTGGACCATGAGTTCGGCATTGGCCTGCTGCAACCGCAGGTTGATGTTGTGCAGCTCCTTGTCATGGTTTTGGATTGTTTCCACGGTTACGGACAATATGTCGTTGAGTGCCTGCACCTGATTTTTCAGGGTCTCGTTGTCCGAACCGGCAAGGTCGATCTCCTGCCTGATCCCGTTTTCGGAAGCGTCAGTAAACACCTGCCTCTCGAACGGGAGCAGGGCAACCTTGACGTTTCTTGCCAGGGCTTGAAACATGGTTGCGGTGGCAGGGGAAATCGGGTGCCTTGAAAAACCAATGACGGCAAACACGCTGTTGGAGGGCAAAACGCCACCAAAACCAATCACGGACTGAATGCCACAGGGTACGACAAATTCATCCTGTGCCGGAATGATCGGACTGCCCGCTGCCTGCTCGACAAAGAATACATTGAATCTGGGATCGTTGCCTGTGACCCGAACGGATTCCACCGGTTGGATGACGCTCGATATTTCCAGACCAAGTCCGGTCAACAGATTCGCCACCATCGGCAGGGATCGGGTAAATTCTTCGCTGAACAAGGGGATGGCCTGATGATTCCGGGAATCCTGGCGATGGTTCCAGGCATCCTTGTCTCCAGATGTACCAAGCAGGGTCAAACATTGTGGTTGTTGGATTGCCCGTTCCCCTGGCAAAGTGCTTTCTGCGATACGCTGCAAGGATTCCGGTAATTGTTGGAGTGGGTGGGTTTTGAACAGGCGAACCAGAACAAAGGAACGCTCCCGGGTCTCCATATCGCCCACGCCTTCATAAAGCAGGCGGGTTATATTCCGGGCAACCTGTTCCATGGAACCGGCATTCTGCCCGGAGCAACGCAGCTTCTCGCCAAGCAACACCATGTCTGTGGAAGAAAAATGGGTGATACGATGCATGCGATTCACTCGGAATGAGTGGTTGAAGGAACTGTTTGCGGACGTTTATTGACGCCGGCATCACGCCTGGCACGCGGATCCATCTGTGCCGGTTTGCCACTCGCGCAGGATTCGCAACCCTTCGACCAGGGGTGTGGCGGGTCGGAATCCCAACACCTGTTCTGCCCGGGCAGGATTTCCCAGGGAAAACCGGATGTCTCCGGGGCGGGAGGGATGATATATCGTGGTTGCGGCATTTCCTTGCAGCAGATTGACCTGCATGGCAAGTTCCCGGACAGACGTGGCTGTACCGGTACAGACGTTGAACACTCCCATCCCGGTATGGGCCTGCTCCATGGCCCTGTAGAGCATTTCTGCCACATCTGTCACAAAAACAAAATCTCTTGTCTGGCCCCCGTCACCGAAGATTGCCAGGCTTTCTTTCTGCCTGGCACGTTGCATGAAGATGGAGATCACACCCGAGTAGGGGGAAAGGGGATCCTGCCTCGATCCGTAGACATTGAAGAAGCGCAGTCCCACGTTGGGAATGCGATGCACCAGACCTGCCACCCGGGCGTGCAATTCGCATCCCAGCTTGTCGGCTCCGTAGGCGGTCAGGGGCATGGGTTGTGTTGTTTCCGAGAGCGGCAGGGCTGGATTGTCCCCATAAACAGCCGCCGATGAGGCATAGACGACGGGTATGGGGGCATCTGGATTGGCTGCGCGGGCTGCGGAAAAAATGCGTACTGCCCCGGTCTGGTTGACGCGATGGGTATCGACCCACTCCCGATTGGATCGCTCGACCGAGGCAATCGCCGCCAGGTGGAAACATCCGACCACCTCCTGCATGGCCTGTCTGACTGGTTCCGCGTCGGTCACATCGCCTTGTATCAATTCCACTCCGGGTGGAATATTGTT
Source organism: Magnetococcales bacterium (assembly GCA_015228935.1). Classification (NCBI taxonomy): domain Bacteria; kingdom Pseudomonadati; phylum Pseudomonadota; class Magnetococcia; order Magnetococcales; species Magnetococcales bacterium. The sequence continues at coordinate 46,308 of JADGCO010000006.1, forward strand.
CAGGGAGCCGGTGGAGAGGTCATCCAGCACCCGGACCTGATGTCCCGAGAACAACAAACGCTCCACCAGATGCGAACCGATAAACCCGGCACCTCCGGTAACCAGATAACGTGACATGTGTCTTCTCCTCATTCATGACAACCCCGGCCCGCACACAATCGCCAACAGGCCACCTTACGGCGAATGGGTATGAAAATCAAAATTTTTGCGATTCGAAACAAGAGATTCCGAACATGAAATCCGGGACCAGGGATTCCGGACGGCAGACGGCCATGAAAATCAAAATTTTTGCGATTCGAAACAATGGATTGTAAGACGGGTGCATCCGGGCGGTCGTGGATCGGGTTTCTGTCCATGTCATGGCGGGGAGAGACAACGATGCGGAAAGTTTTGTTATTGCTGGACTCGCGGGGCATGGGCGGCATGGAAACCCATGTGGAACATCTGGCCGTGGCTTTGTGTCAGGCCGGCCATCATGCACGGGTGGTTTTTTTGCAGCGCCATAATCGCCATCCCCTGGAACAACGCCTGCTTACCGGGAATGTTCCCGTCCGGTATCTGCCGGAAAATCCGTTGGATATTTCCAGGGTTTTGCAGCAGGAAGGTCCCGGGGTGTTGCACACCCACGGTTACAAGGCGGGTGTGCTGGGTCGCCTGGCGGCCCGCCTGCATGGCATTCCCGTCGTCTCCACCTTTCATGCGAGTGAACCGGGATCGGTACCACCACATTTAACCGTGGACGATCTAAAATCGGTTGATTCTGGTAATTTTTTCGCATATCTTTGATCATGTTGGTTGACCAAAACGGAGTGTACAGAAGGAGACTCAGCATGGATGCCAAGGGGTTCTAATTTGCTCCCAAAGATCATCCATGACATCGTGGTGCATGGCATCCTCCTTGTTGACAATGGAGGATGGCAAATTTTTCGTTCGAGCAACATGCACATGCCGGATGTCCTCTAATGAAACACGACAAAGCCAATTCACTTTTGCCCGCGAATCATGTTCAGCAACTCTTCCACCGACAGCCTGCCGCTCATGTCACCACCCTCCAATAGGCCGTCAGCCAGATTTCGCTTGTGCCGGTGCAAATCCACAATTTTCTCCTCAATGGTTTCTTGGGTGACCAAACGATAGATTGTCACCGGACGCATCTGACCAATCCGATGGGCACGATCCGAAGCCTGATCCTCTACCGCTGGATTCCACCAGGGGTCCATATGGATCACATAGTCCGCCGCCGTCAGGTTGATGCCGACCCCTCCTGCCTTGAGGCTGATGAGAAACAAGTCGCCTTCTCCCGATTGAAAGGCCTCGACACGGCGCTGCCGTTCATTGGCCGGTGTGCTGCCATCCAGGTATTGGTAGACGACTTTCTTTTCGTCCAGCAACCCCCTGATGATGGCGAGGTGATCGACAAACTGGCTGAACACCAGTGCCTTGTGCCGGTTCTCCAGCAGCTCCTCCACCACCTCCCAGAAAATGGCCAGTTTGGTGCTTTCGATGGGGCTGTCAGGCAAAACCAGGCGACTGTTGCAGCAAGCCCGGCGTAGGCGCATGATCTCGGCCAGAATCTGGAATCGTTTCTGTTCGACGGGTCCATCGAGATTTTCAATCTGCTCAATGGCCTTGCGGCGCAAGGTCTCATAAAAAGCCATCTCTTCGGGACTCATCTCGACATTCAAAATGATTTCGGTCCGGGGCGGCAGTTCTTCGAGAACTTGGCTCTTGGTGCGCCGAAGCAGGAAAGGCTGGATCAATTTCCGCAATCTTTTCTGGGCACCCTTGTCCCCGTAGCGTTCGATGGGAGATGCAAATCGTTCGTTGAACACATCCAGCGACCCCAGCAGTCCAGGATTGATGAATCGGAACAGATTCCACACCTCGCCCAGATGATTTTCCAGGGGTGTGCCGGTCATGATGATCCGGAACGACCCGGCCAGGGCCATGACCGACTGGGAGCGTTTGGTCAGCCGGTTCTTGATGGCCTGGGCCTCATCCAGCACAATGACGTTCCATCGGATCGCCGCCAACATATCGGCTTCTTGTTGCAAGAGACCATAACTGCAAATCACCACATCGAAGGGTTTCAGGGTATCCAGAGTCTGCTGGCGTTGGCCACCACCGAATACGACGCCACGCAGAGTCGGAGCAAAGCGGTCGATCTCTGTCAGCCAATTCAAAGCAACAGATGTCGGGGCCACCACCAGCGATGGTCCTTCCTGTGCCCGGTACAGAAGAAGTGCCAGGGCCTGCAAGGTCTTGCCCAGACCCATGTCATCCGCCAAACAGGCACCTACCCCCCAGGCCGCCAAGCGAACCAGCCATCTGAAACCCACGACCTGATAATCACGCAACTCTGCTTGCAACGTGGAGGGAGGCTCTGGATCAAGACCCTGGGCCTGATCAAAACGCTTCAGGTGGGTACGCCAGTGCTGATCGGTTTCGACCGTCTTGGCATCGGCAAGCAACTCCCGGAAAACCGGGCTGGCCAGGGGGTGAAAGCGTTGTCCCTGGGCATTTTTTTCAGAAAAGGCATCGATTTCTGACAGGCGTTTGCGGAATGCTTTCGTCAAGGCAATGAAGCGGCCCTCACCCAGGGGAATGAAACGGCTCTCCTTGTCGCGCATCATGTCCAACATCCGTCCCATTTCCATGACCAGGTCTTCGTCCAGGGAGATGTCACCGGTCACGGAAAACCAATCCTGATCGCGCTGAATGCGGACCCGTAAACCATCCATGGCCACAGGGTTGCTTACCCGCATTTTTTCACCTTCAGGCCAGGCGATGATCACCTGCTCTGCCACGGTCTTCAGATCCAAAAGCAGTTCCAGACAGGCCTCCGGGTCTTCCAAAATCCACTCGGTCTGACTCTCCTCCCCGGCCAGGGTAGGGCAGGCCATCACCAGGGAACGGGCACGGTTACTTTCCTCCTTGAATTGCCGGTGGGTCTGCACCCGCTTGCCGTTGACCTCGGCAATGATGGTCGTGCCCCCCTTGCCTGGTTGGAAGTAGGGACCGTCACCAGAAAACGGACGAACCAACAAGTTGACTTTGAGTCCATCTCCATGTGGCAACAAATGAAGATGCGGGGTGGCATCTGCTGGAACCTCTTCGATATTGACCATGCCACCACCAATACCAGAGTGGATGGTCACCAGCGACGAGACCGCCTGCATGGCCTGCATCACCTGTTCCTTGGCCTTGACCGGGATTTGCAAGCCTCTCGCACCGAGAATCTCAGCAATTCTCTTGTGGGCTGTCGTGATTTCGATCAACTTGCAGCGTGTAGGGGTTTCCTGGATGGCAATGACCCCCTCTCTCTCCACTGGTGTGGCAAAACGAACCTTGACCTGCCCACCTTTCTGCTTGACAAGAAGTTCCGGTTCGACCTTGACCACTTCGACGTTGATCTGGGGTGACTTCTCCCAGAATACCAGGGGATGTCCCACCATGGCCAACATGGCTTTCGACCAGTCAAATTCGTAGAATGTTCCATCGTAATAGTTGGTTTCCTGGACAATTGTCGCGCATATCCGCCGATCCTGATCGGTCAAAAAATCAAGGTTCTCAGGATTCCGAGACAATCGCTTCAGGGCCACTGGTCGTCCCTTGGACCAGATGCCGGTCGCAGATCGCACCTGTTCCCGAGGTTGGATGGTGACATGATTGTCTCGCAAATTGATCATCCAGATCAAACGGCTGCTGCCACCGGCTTTGACCGCAATCTTACTCTTATCGGGAACTCCCATGTTGGCCAACGCCTTCAGAGCGCGTTTCCACCCCTCTTCCCGAGGAACAATGGGCAACAAGCTTTGCAGACCAGTTTCCCGTTGGATTGTGGCTGCATACTCGGCAAGGGTGGCTGCTTCCGGGTCCAAGGCAACCATGAGTGCGGCACACTCCATGGCAACCCATCGGTAACCGTTCTTTTCAGCTTGGTCAAACAGAGCTTTCAGGTCATGGACATGCTTTTTGGCATAATCGCCATCAATCCAATATCGGGCCACCATCTTGAACAGCTTCACCAGGGATGTATCGTCTTCTTTTTTGGTTGGCCAGATACTTTCCATCTCCATTCTGAACATTTTGAACAAGTTGCTGTTGCTACCCTTTCCCTCCGGCAAGAAATCCCCCAGGTCCACTCCCTGATCCACAAAACCTCCTTCAAGGTGTGCCAAGGCTTGAGCCGTTTTATTCTCTTGCGCCAAAAGCACGGCATCCAAACAGCGTAGAGTTGGGTCAGAAGGGACCTTCGGCGTCTTGCGAGCCAAAGCCAGTAATTCGGCCAACCGAATACGGTGAGCAGAATCCTCACTCTTCAATAAAGCGAAGAGAAAAAAGACACCACTTATTGTTCCTGAAATAATTCTATGTTTTTCAATGTTCTTTTTCGCGAGTTTCAGAACTGCCTCATAAGCATGGATGGCCTTTTCATTCTCCCCGCGCAAAAAATAAATCCATCCTTGCAACTGGAGGGCGCGATCAACCGGTTCTGTGGCATCCAAAATGGCTTGGGCTTCCGTAAGATGTCCCTGGAAAACAAGGGTGACCACCAACAACCTTCTGAGTCGAGAACCCACCACAGCATCTGGGTGATGGCAGAGTTCACGCAGTACACGCAGAATTTCCGCAATATCAGAAAATTTATGCAAATGCTCAGAAACAATCTCTTCCAGTGCCTCAACCTGAATGGATGGTGGCAAATCCAAAAATCGACCTGCATCAAAAGGAGTGGCACAAATCATGACAAACGGACGTTTCTGCGCCATCTCTCTCGGGAATTGCTTATAAGCAGTTTCCAGAATGCTCACAAACGACTTTTGGTCACGAGAATAAATGGAGATACGCAGATCTCGCAAGCAATGATCAAAGCTGACGAATTTTCCTGGATAGTAATATGATCGTGACTCCGACCGAATGACAGCGACCATTTTGAGAAACCTGTCGGCATCCATGGCAGACCGAGTCGCATGGTCAGCAATGGTCGAATTACAGCGAAACATATTGGGAGCATATTTATCAACTGTGATCAGACCAAAAACCTGCATCCGCTCAAGAATCGGAGCCAATGCCATCGTAGTTAGAGGTTTACCGTTTTTTCCAACGATGCCAGATTTCCCCAAATACAGTGCCAGATTTGTTCGGTTAGTGGATTCCAACAGGATGGAAAGCAGTTGCAAGACAACCTGTTCGGTTGCCGTCAATCGGTTGTAATTTTCCTGGACTGTCTGCAACGAGGTATTTTCTTGGGGTGATGTCATGGTCATCGCTCCAGAATCGTGCCTTCAATCAGGTTGATTTCAGACTCCTGCCGACCATTTCCATCCATAACCTTGAACAACAAACTGTAAGCCACGCGCCATCGCGAACCATTTCGAGTCATGATGGAAGCCGTTTTCTGATTAAGATGAAGGACATTTCCGTACTGCTCCCGGTTCTCACGGTCATGAAACCCAACGGGGTCTCCAACCTTCAACTGGTTCTTGTCCAGTCCATTTTGCCCCTGACGCAGATGGATGTCCGTATTGACCCCACCCAGGTTGACTGAGTACAGGGGAACGCTCCACTGTTTGCCATCTGCCTTGTTACGTACATACAGGCAAGTTCGACGCACATCTTCCACGACAGCATCGACCAGTTTGTTTTCCTTGCTGCTGAAATAGGATATCTCCATCCCGGGCCGCAACTGCCGCTTGATCAGGAGAAGCCGTTCCGGTTGGTCCAACATGCCATCAATCCCAATCCTCAGCCGATACAAATCGAACGAGCTTGCACTTTGTAATTCATGAAGAATTTCTGAATAGTCCATCCTCTGCAGCCCTTTAACCAAAATGTCCGGACACCTCGATGCATTATAGTCGATTTCCTCCTCTGTTACGATAGCATGAAATCAACGGTCACGTCGCAGAGGTAATGCTCTTTGATCGCATCTACCAACCCCGCCCACATGACCACCGAAGAGCGCCTGACCGAGGTCGCTGCCATCCTGGCCGCCGGGGTCAGACGGGTGCTGAAATTGAGAAAAACAGAGAAAATTCCACTGGATAAGTCGCCAAGAACACGCCCTCATGTTCGCAAGAAACAACCAAACGGAGAACGGGCATGAGCATCAGCGTATTGCGACAGGTGACAGCCATCCAGACCATGGAGGGAGCCGAGTCGCACCCAAAACCCACCGCGATGACACCCTGATCCAGGCCGTGGCTCGTGGCTGGAAGTGGTGCAAAATGCTGGACCAAGGAAAGGCATCCAACCTGACGGAGATTGCCGCCAAGGAAAACATCAGCATCGGCTACGTCAGCCGCTTGTTTGACCTCTCCTTGCTCGCCCCGGACATCATCGAAGCGATTCTGGATGGGCGTCAACCTGCCGGTCTGACCCTCCAGGAACTGCGCGATGGTATCCCTCTGGCCTGGGAAGAGCAGCGGCGGAAGTATGGATTTCCAGAAGTTGCAATGGCGTAAAACAATCCCCCTTGGTACGATGCGGGTGTCATTTGGACCTCCAGTCTGATCAATGACACGCCAAAAGAGGGTGGAACAAGTTTCCACCCTCCGTGTTTAATTTCCACTTTCAATTACTTCAGCCGATTCAACGGCAAAATCTCATCACGATCATTGATCCCAACCACACCCATCTCAGCCATGGCCTGGATGGTAACCTTGATCTTGCCGTCTTCCAATCCCGTTTTTCCAGCCACCTTGGCCACCATTGGATTGATCACCTGCTGAAACTCTTCCTCGGTCATTGCCCGGGTGAGGGGTTTGCGTGGCGTCGGATGCTTTCCAGACCGTGACCGTTTCCGCTGGGCACGTTGGTCAGCGCGTTTCTGCTGGTTGCAGCTTTTCGTCATGACACCACCATCCTCTTGGCAACCAGGAGCCATCATGAATACACAAATTCACAGAAATTTCAGTGCATTGATGATAGAGAAAAGTTTATCCTGGGTACCTCTTGCCCACCCAGTCACTGGTGCGGAATGGCCAAAAAAAAGTCCAATGAAATCAGAGGTGAAGTTAACTATACCTTTTGGCCCACGGTATAGTTGAAATGGAGAATGGGGGCGAAGAGAGAAAAAAACAGCCGTCTCTGGGACGGTGGAAGGTAGAGTCAAACGAGTGAACCAAGACCCAGGCAACTTCGTAACATTTGGAATTATTGAAGAATTTTTCAGGACTGGGAGGGGATAAGCGGTTTCTTTGGGGGCGTGAGAAAGCCTTTTGGAAAAGGGGTGGCGGAGGAGCAGGGATTCGAACCCTGGGTGGAGTTGCCCCCACAACGGTTTTCGAGACCGTCCCGTTCAACCGCTCCGGCACTCCTCCAGAAAAAAGCCACCTGGTCCCCAACTCTAGACGAACCTGTTCTGTCAAGCAAGAACTTGTCGATGTGTACTGGCAGTACCATTGGTTCCTTGACGAGAGTGTGTTAGATTTTCCATCCGATATTTTTTTGCAACCTTGCTGCCGATAGAGAAATGGACCATGAGACCGAAACCGATGGTGCTGGTGGTGTTGGATGGCTGGGGCTTCCGGAGTGAAACAGCCAATAACGCGATTCATGCGGCGCGAACGCCCAATTTTGACCAGTGGATGCAATCCCGTCCCCACTCCCTGGTGGAAACATCAGCCGGTCATGTGGGGTTGCCGGATGGTCAAATGGGCAACTCCGAAGTGGGACACATGAATCTGGGAGCCGGGCGCATCGTCTACCAGGAGTTGACCCGGATCACCCTGGCCGTCAAGCAGGGAAGCTTTCATCGGAATCCGGCCTTTGTTGAAGGGATTGGCAAGGCCGTGGCTGCCGGTGGTGCGGTTCACATCATGGGTCTGCTCTCTCCAGGCGGTGTTCATTCTCATACGGACCATATGCTTGCTGCCGTGCAAACTGCCAGAGACAACGGTGCCAAAAAAATATTTGTGCATGGTTTCCTGGATGGTCGGGATACACCACCCCGTTCTGCCATGGAATTTGTGGCCGACTTTGAAAAGGGGTTGCAGGCCCTGGGAGCCGGACGGATCGCCACGATATGTGGGCGCTATTGGGTCATGGATCGCGACAAACGCTGGGACCGGGTCCAAACCGCCTACGACATGCTGACCCAGGGAAAGGGTTTCACGGCTGCGGATGGATTGTCCGCCGTGCGGGCCGGCTATGCGCGAGACGAAAATGACGAGTTTGTCAAACCAACGGTCATCGTGGAAAACGGCGCGGCCATCGGCACGGTCCGGGATGGAGATACCATCCTGATGCTCAATTTTCGTGCCGACCGGGTACGCGAAATCAGCCATGTGTTTACCGATCCCACCGAAGGCGACAAGGCGTTTACCGGCTTTAAACGGGAGCGTCTGCCCCGTTTGTCCGCCTTCGTCACCCTGACCCTTTATGATGAATCCCTGCAAAATGTATCCGTGGCCTTTCCGCCCGAACGTTTGCAGGAACTGCTGGGTCAGGAAATTGGCCGCCATGGTCTGAAACAGTTGCGGGCCGCCGAAACCGAAAAATATGCCCACGTCACCTACTTTTTCAATGGGGGCGAAGAGGCTCCCTGCCCGGGAGAAGATCGACTGCTGATTCCATCACCCCGGGTGGCAACCTACGATCTACAGCCTGAAATGTCCGCAATGCCCCTGACAGATGCTGTCCTGGAACGTATTCAGGGTGGTCAGTATGATTTGATTGTGGTCAACTATGCCAATCCGGACATGGTTGGTCACACCGGTATATTTTCTGCCGCAGTCAAGGCCATCGAGACTGTGGATGCCTGTCTGGGACGTCTGGCGGATGCGGTTCTGGGTGCTGGCGGGGAATTGTTGATCACGGCAGATCATGGCAATGCGGACCAGATGGTCGATGAGAACGGCCAACCCCATACCGCGCACACCAACAATCCGGCACCTTTACTTTATCTGGGACGCAAGGCCACCATGACCAATGGCGCTTTGTGTGACATTGCCCCCACCCTGTTGCGTCTCATGAACTTGCCCCAACCAGCCGCCATGACTGGACGTCCGCTCATCACGTTGTAAACAGGTCATGTCTGGCAACAGGCATCCATTTTTGGACGTGCAACGGACGAGCAACACCGCATCGGTATGCAACGAAACGTGAATATCCACCCCGGTTGGTCGCCAAAATGAATGCATACCATCCGGGGTGGCGCAATGGCGCAGGCATCCAGTCAAGGTACCTGAAGCATGCGTATCAAGTGGATCCAGGGTTGGCAGGACCAGTTCTTTGCACCATTGCCCGACAATGGTCTGGTCGCGCTCCGGCAAAATCTATCATCAGACTGGTTTGTCTGGTCCCTTGTGCTGCTCCTGGGATTGTACTCTCCCCTGGCTCGGGCAGCGAGAAACGATGCCCGATCCCTGGAACAAAATCGCGCCCGTCTGCAACAGGTTGTCAACCGCCTGCACCAGGAACAATCCGCCCTTGATCAGGCCAAAGGTCAGGAAAAAACCTTGCTGGGAGAGCTGGAAATCCTGGACCGGCAACTGGCTGATGATGAACAACGCCGCAAGGAATTGATGAACCACGCCAACCAGTTGAAAGAACAGGTCCCCGAATTGACCCAGCAAATCCAGATCCTGAAAGGGGAACAGGAACGCGCCCGGCATTTGTTGAATCAGCAGTTGCGAATGGCCTACGGCATCGGTGAACAAGGCATGCTCAAAATGTTGTTTTCGTCGCAGGATGTTGGCAAGCGGCGCGAAGGAGTCCAGTATTTTGGCTATCTGATTCAGGCCCGCAATCGACGCTTTCTGGAATATCGCGACACGGTCGTGCGTCTCGATGCCGCCATCAAAGGCCACAAAGCGCTGTTGGAACGTCTGGAAAAAATCACCGCCAAACAGGAAACAGAACGCCAGCAACTGTTGCATCGCCGCGAAGAACGCGCCACCTTGTTGCAGAGAGTCAAAAAGGACGCAGAAACGCGAGATCGGCAGGTTGCCGAACTGGCTCAATCCCAGGAGCGGCTGGAAACTTTCGTGACGCGGCTGGAGACCCTCCTCCAGGAAGAAAAAATCAAGGCTGCCCAGGAAAAAGAAGCCAGAATCGCCCGCAAAAAAGCCGCCAAAGAAGCCCGGGAACAAGCCGCCAAAGAAGCCCGGGGCAAGGCAGCCAAGGTGATCCGGGAAAAAGAAGACGAGGCCGACGACGATCAGGACACGGTTGACAATCGATCCGGAAAAATCCGCCACGCTCCGGCTGAAAAAGATGCCAGATTCGGGCGGATAGAAGAACAACGGGGTCGCCTGCCACAGCCGGTTCCCGGGCATGGACGAAGAAAACCCCCGGGAATGTTTTTCCAGACCCAACCGGCCACACCGGTGCGGGCTGTTTATCGGGGCGAAGTGGTTTATGCAGATTGGTTTCGGGGATATGGTCTCATGATCATCCTGGGACACGGACACCGTGCATACTCCTTGTATGGACACAATCAGCGCCTCCTGGTCAACCAGGGTGACTGGGTCAATGAAGGTGACAAGATAGCCGAATCCGGAGATACCGGATCCCTGGAAGGAATTCCCGGTCTCTACTTTGAAATCCGCCATCAGGGCAAGGTGGACAATCCCCAGCAATGGCTGGCAAGTGGCGGTTGAAAACGCGGTAACAATCAAATACGTTTGCTGGATTGAATTTGTGTGAGCCGAGCAGGCAGGAGTCATCGATGATCGTATCGTTCAAAAAAGGCAGTCGTTTCTGGTATGTCTTTGTGGCACTGGCCGTCCTGGTGGGACTGCATGTGGCCTCGGAGAAGGTCCTGGCTTTTGATCAGGTGGCCTACGAAAAACTTAAAGTATTTTCAGAGGTTTATGATCAGATCAAACAAAATTATGTCGAAGAGATCGATAACAAGAAAGTTCTCTACGGTGCCATTCATGGCATGCTGAAAACCCTGGATCCCCACTCTTCATTTCTGCCGCCGGAAAGTTTCAAGGAGATGAAGACAGAAACCCAGGGGGTGTTTGGTGGCCTCGGCATTGAGATCACCCGGGGAAACCGGGCCATCAAGGTGGTATCGCCCATCGAGGATACGCCTGCTTTCCGGGCCGGAATGAAGGCCGGCGACATGATCATCAAGATCGAAGAGGAAAGCACCCAGGACATGGACCTCATGGAAGCGGTCAAGCGGATGCGCGGCAAACCCGGCACCGGCATCAATTTGACCATCATGCGCCGGGGCGAGAGCAAACCTCTGATTTTCAATCTGGTCAGAGCCATCATCAAGGTTCACAGCGTCAAATGGCGGATGGAATCCGGCAATATTGGCTACGTCCGGATCATCCAATTCAATGAGCAGGCGTTCCCCCTGTTGCAAACATCCCTGGAAGAGATGAAGAGACAGGTCGATAAACGCGGTATCCAAGGTTTGGTACTGGATTTGCGTAACGATCCGGGCGGTCTGCTGGACCAGGCCGTGCAAGTGGCAGACGCCTTCATGGATGGTGGCCGAATCGTCTATACCAAGGGACGCATCCCGGGAAAGGATATGTCCTTTGACGCCCAACCAGGAGATTTGACAGATGGCGTGCCTATGGTCGTGTTGATCAATGGCGGCTCGGCATCGGCATCGGAAATCGTGGCAGGAGCGCTCCAGGATCATAAACGGGCCGTGATCATGGGAACACAGTCCTTTGGCAAGGGGTCGGTGCAAACCATATTCCCCTTGCCGGATGGATCCGGGCTGCGTCTGACCACAGCCCAGTATTACACTCCAAATGGTCGCTCCATTCAGGCCAAGGGCATTGCGCCGGATCTGGTTGTCGAGGATTTAAGCTTCACCGCCAAGCAGGAGGTCGGTGACCGTCCCAAAGAAAAAGATTTGAAGGGACATCTGAGAAGCGAAGATGAAGGGGATTTGATGCCAGGCGAGGATGATTTTGCGGAGCAGGGCAAAGAGACCCATAAAGACAAAGACAAAGACAAAGACAAAGACAAAGATAAAGACAAAGATAAAGCCAGGGAGAAAGATAAAAACAAGGATGACGACAAGAACAAAGATAAAGAAAAAGATCCCGCCGATACCGACAAGATAACCGGTCGGAGCAAGGAAGATTATCAGTTGCAAAGGGCTTTGGATCTGTTGCGGGGGTACCAGGTGTTCTCCCGTCGGTTGGGTCTGGAATCCGCTCCCGCCGTCGAGGAGTAGGAACAATGACCACAACCGGGGATGACTTTGGACAATTCCGAGCAAGTGCCAGATGCGGACCAGGAGTCCGCGGACCATGAAGCTTCTGAACAGAAGGGTCCCTTCCACAAAAAGGGAGTTTTGACTTTCGGTCTTTTGCTGATTGCCTGGATCGGTATCGGTGTCTATCTGTGGCCAGTGTTGCGAGATCCGCAACGTCTGGCCATGGCTTCTTCTTCGCTGGAAAGCGTGCTGCCAGCCTGGGGAGATGATGCTGATCGTGGTATTCTGGACAATTCATTCGGTACCAACGAACCCGGCAATGCGGATATCAGAACGTCTCATTCGGAAGCTGCATTTTCTACGACGCCATCCACGACTCAGGCATTTGAGACGGCAATGCGTGATGCAGCACCATCAGGGAGACCCGTATCTTCGGTCAGTCAGACCATCCCGACGGGAGAACCTGCGCCCACAGTCAGCCAGAACGTCCCATCGGGAGGGTCTGCATCCGCAGCCAGCCAAAACGTCCCATCAGGGGGATCCGCATCTTCGGTCAGCCAGGGCGTCCCGTCGGGGGGGTCCGCATCTTCGGTCAGCCAGGGCGTCCCGTCGGGGGGATCCGCATCTTCGGTCAGCCAGGGCGTCCCGTCGGGAGGATCCGCATCTTCGGTCAGC
>JADGCO010000006.1:59218-90753 GCA_015228935.1 Magnetococcales bacterium
AGCCAGGGCGTCCCGTCGGGAGGATCCGCATCTTCGGTCAGCCAGAATGTTTCATTCGGCGCGGCACCGCCTGCATCACCCTCCGCAACAAACCAGAATGTTTCGTCCGGCATGGCATCGCCTGTATCGTCCCTGGCCACGTTGTTTGGCATGGGATCGTCCGTTACATCTCCAACAACAGCATCCGGCACGCCTCACGCCACAATTCCCGGCACGGAATTGACATCATCCCCGACGCTCACCCCTGGAACCACGCCAGTACCGAGCCAGAGCGTCGCCGAGCCGGCAACCGGCATGGCGGCCAAAAACATGCCCGCCTCAGGAGGCACAACACCAGCCCAAACGCCCACGGTCACTGCCCGAGTTCCTGTTATGCCCATACCCGTGCCGGAGGTGACAAACACAGCCCGGTCCACCCCGCCGACTGAGGGAACATCCCCGGTGCAAACCGCCATGCTGACACAAGGGGAGGAAAACAAGGCCATTTTGTACGAGGAACATTTTTCCGATGACACCGAAGAGGCTCAGCATCCTTCCGACACACCATTGCCGGCGTCGCGACCGGCTGTGTCGGGTTCGGGTTCCCGGGGTGGCTGGGCACGGGTTGCGGTGATTATCGACGATCTTGGCTACAACGGCCCGGTCTCCGAGGCCATTGCCCGTCTGCCAGCCGACCTGACCCTGGCGATTCTGCCGGGCGGGGGACATTCCCGTGCCGTGGCCCAACTGGGCAAGACAACCAACAAGGAAGTGATTTTGCACCAACCCATGGAACCCCGTGGCTATCCGCGTCTCAATCCAGGTCGTGGTGCCCTGTTGATGGGCATGGACCGGGACCGAGTTAGACGCATCCTGATCGCCAATCTGGATCAATTTCCGGAAGCGAAAGGGGTCAATAATCATATGGGATCTCAATTGACGACCGATGCGGCCAGCATGAGTAGGGTCATGGAGGTATTGGCGGAGCGTGGCCTGTTTTTTGTGGACAGTCGGACCGCTGGCAGGTCGGTTGGTGTACGCGAGGCGGTAGCCCACCAGGTTCCCCGGGTGCAACGGGACGTTTTTCTTGATAATGTTCCCAAGGTGAAAGCGGTCAGTCAACAACTGGCCCGGCTGGAAGCGGTCGCACATAAACAAGGTTCGGCAGTGGCCATTGGTCACCCCTATCCGGCAACCCTGGCCGCGTTGCGTGCCTGGCTGCCGGAGGCCAAAAATCGCAAGATCGAAGTCATTCGGGCTTCACAGCTTCTCGGACCGGAATCGGCACGGGCACGCTACCCCTCGCGCCTGCCCGTGGTAGCCCAGGCGCGCTGAAAGGCTGTCCAACAACAGGAAATTCCAGATCAAACGGGATAAAGAAGAGACGGCCTGGCCATGGATACAATGGAAACCTTCCTGGAAAAGGTCCTGAAAGGGTTGGAGAGAGATCCGCCGGCAACAGCCGAAGCCAAACGGCTGCTCAAGGACATGCTGGTTCGCCAACCCTGGACAGCCTCCATCAACGATGCCCGTGCCGTCGGTTCCCTGTTGTTGGATACCCTGGTGAAGCCGGTTTTGTCCCAGGATCGGGAACGGGAGGCGGATGTGGAACGGCTGAGTCGGCAAATCCGGACCGCCAATCCCCTGTCCCCAGCGACAGTGGCCGCCCCTGTAAACCAGATTGCCACCTGGATCAAGGAGTTGATGGTCAACCCGGGAAGCAGGGATGCGGGACCACCCGAGACTTTCCGGGAGCGCTTGTTGATCATTCTACGCCAGTTGGGCAACAAGGATTCCCGCCTGGCGGAGGCTGTCAACAAATTGGGTCCTCCCGGAACCGAAGTGTCCTGGAAGGATTTGCACACCCTGCTGAGTGGCATGATCATCCAGGAGGAAATGGGTCGCACGCTCTGGCAGCAGGAACGGGATGAACTGAAGAGTACCCTGCTCGATATTGTGTTCCAATTCAACGCCATGTTGCAAAACATGGGTCGCCCCGGGGAGAACACGGAACAGACGATCGCAACCTTGCGTACCCAGGAACGTTCGACCGATCTGGAGGAGTTGAAAAAACTCCTGCTGCATGAGGTTGAAGAGTTTCAACAGTATGCCCGCTCCCTCCAGGAACAGAGAGAGGAGAGTCGGGTCATGCTGGTGCGTGCCCGGGATCGTTTGCAGCAAATGGAAACAGCCCTGACAGCCAGCCAGGATGAGCAGCTTCTTGATCCGGTCTCGGGTCTGCCCAACCGGTTTTCTTTTTCAGCCCACCTGACGCGGAACCGGGAGCGAGCCTTGCATTTGCAGGAACCGTTTGCCCTGCTTTTGTGTCGTATGGAAAATCTGGGTACATTGCTGGAGGGAATGGCGGAAAAAGAAGGCCGACGTCTCATTCTTGCCCTGGTTAAACGTATACGGGGAAAAACCGGACCCGATCCATACCTGGCACGCCTGAGTGTGGAGGTGTTTGCCATCATTCTGCCCCGGGGCAATCTGGAACAAACCAGAAGCATGGCCAACCAATTGCAGGAATTGTTTGAAAATCTTCGTTTTCGCCTGGGCAACCAATCCCTGCTCGTGCGACCTGCGTTTGGTGGCGCGATCCATCATGCCACCTGGGACGAACGCACCATGCTGACACAGGCTGACGAGGCGTTATATGCTGCCCAGGCCATGAAAAATCCAGGTGCCCGTATCCAGATTGCCGAATATCGGCCTCCCGCCGAGCCCGAGGCATCGGTCTGAGAGGCTGTCCAAAAACAAGCTTAAATTCCCGGTGGTGTCCCAGGATGACCTGACCTATTGCCACGAAGCGCTTCATCTTATCCGATGACTCATTGATTTTGAAGCATTTTCAAGCCAAGCGCATGATGCTTCTTCGGGTGTGGAATTGTCGTGTAAATTCAAAGTGAATAGGTCATGGCATGGCACCACCAGAAATTGATGGTTTGTCTTTGATTTTTTTTTGCCCGAAGGGCATCATGTACTCAACCAGGGAGTGGGTGACGTTTCCGGCAAGACCGGTTAGGTCACCGTGAGACCCCACCGTTTTTTTTACCCACAGGCCATCATGTTTCGAAGGTAAGGAGTCGTTGATGGATAGCCAAACTGACAATGACAATGGTGTATTTCAATACATCAAGGAAACATTTACGAAGCAATGGGGAAAGCTGGGAATATTAGGTACAGTTTCCAGTTTCGTTTCGGATGTCCTTCAGCCAATCGCTCCTTTTTCTAAATATCTGTTTTTTATCAGTATCATCCTGATTGTCGCGCTTTTCATCGCCTACAAATTCGGTGGTGCCATCAGCAATCGGCACTGTTTTTCCGGAATCGTTTTTTCAATAATTGTCTGTGTTATTTCAGGCTCTTTGCTACTGTTCCAGAGCAGCGATAAGGCTGAGAGTAGTGGCGTTTTGGCCGGCGTCATACCGGGGATCGCCAAGATGCAGGAGAATTTAGGGGTTATCGAGAAAGATCTGGGAAATATCAAAAAGGATACAGCCGACATCAAGGTCTCGACCAATGAGATTGCCTCCAATACCCGGGAGATGGTCAAGGGTATTCAGTCCCTTGGCAAAAGCGGAGGCCTGATCGCAAATCCTTCCAAACCGGAAGAGTTCTACCACAACGCCCGGGTCTACGAGACGGACGGAGACTATCTGAATGCCAGAAAGAGTTATGCACGATTTTTCTCCTTCAATCTGATGTATCTTGATCCGCACTTGCGCTATCAAACCTTTCTTAAAGTCCAGGAAGGAAAAGCCGGGGCGCGGGAAATCTATTCCGACATGAGTAAAGGTTCTGATAACCTTGTTGTCAACTTTTCCAAGGCCATTCTCTTCTCGGGCGATGAAAAGAAAAAAATGCTGGAGTCGTTTACCAAGAAGCAGCCAGAGTTTGCTCCAGTCTATTATGAGTTGAGCCTTGAATATTCAGAGAACCGTCTTGGCAGTCAGGCATTGACTGACAAAAGGATGGAAAAAACGCTGCTGAATCGCTTTCTTGAGTTGAGCGAACAGGGGCACTTGTTGAAATATTTTCTTGACCATGATTTGGCGGCAACGTGGATCGAAGATGCCAAAACCAGGCTCTCAGCACTCAAAGCCATTGGTGACGACGTGTTGGAGAATCCGGTCACTTTCAGTGCTATACTCTCAACTATCGGGTGGAGTCTTGACTTGAGCATTGGCGAGCCCGTGCGGAAGATTCTCTATAGGGTCGATGAGACTGAACCTTTCAAGGATACAGGGGTATTGGACTATATCGATCCAAGAATCGGAGCCAAGATGCCAAATTATCAGATAACGCTGCCGAAGTCGTTCAAAAAAGGGTCTGTTTCCATCAAGTATCATGATATCAATGATCAGCCCAAGGGGCCCTTCAAGCTGGATTTCGATGCAGATGTGCAAATTGTCGCCAGTCAGAAAAGAATCATCGAAATGACTAAAAATAACTGGGTCAACTTCCAGAAAGACCACATCAACAACCTTTCTGTCACCATCAATTTTGTCTCCTATCGCTGCGCGATCTCCGAAGTTCGCTATAGTCTGAACTCTACGGACCTGGATCGAAAGTGGGAGCTTGCACCCTGCGATATGGATAACCCGTTGAATGGAAGCAGTGATAACAGGATCATTTTGACCGAAAAGGTCTCTTCCCTTTCCCTCCAGATCACCTATAAGGACAATACCAAATCCGGGGTAGAAACTTTCATGAATCAGTGAGAGCCTGTAAAAAATGGTTGTCCCTTCTGATTGATTCATCTGGCCCGATTCCGGGAATGGTTGCGGTGTCCATCCTCAAAACCTCATCCGGCTCACGATGCCCAAAGAATGCAATACTTGAAGAGGAGAGCATCACAGTTTAGACAGCCTCTGACACATAATGGTCTCTGGAGGTGACAGGGCATGGAACCCTCTTTTCCGGCAACACGGCTCGAACGGTTACGGGATTTGCTGCACGAATCCCGTCCAGACCTGCAAGCGGCCCGCATGCTTGTGGAACAGGTCCTGGCCGGCGAAGGGGGCGCTCTGGGACTCGTTGAGGCCAAGAAGGTTGCCGAACGGCTCCTGCAATTGCTGGTCGCCCCGCTGTTGGCCAACCGGCCTGACAAACTGGTCTATCTGGAACAGACCATTCGTCTGATCCGCCAGGCCACCACCCTGCAATCCCCCGACATGTCGAGCCGGCTGGCCCAGCTCCACGCCTGGCTGATCACCCCGGACCCGCCGGGCCAAGCCCCGTTGAACCATCACGATGAAGTCGATACCGAAGCCGATGACTCCCCGGAGGTGGGGAAAGAGACACCAGGTCCGCCAACCTCTTTGCGGCAACATTTGCTGAATGCCCTGCGCCTGCTGGGCGAAGACGAACCCTGGATCCTGGAAACGGCTGGCAGTCTGGAAATCCTGACACAAAAAAGTCCGGATTCGGCATGGCCGGAAATCGATGAATTTTTGATCAAGATTGTCCAGCATGGCCATCTGACCCGCTCTCTCTGGCGCCGGGAACGGGAATTGCTCAAAGGAACCATGGTCGATGTGGCCAGTGGTTTCATGTCCACGCTCCAGGAAATTGGCCGCGTGGATCATCGGCTGCTGGAATTGGCCCAACGTTTACAGAGCAGTGATCACCCGGAAAACATTCATGCCCTGCGCACGGCATTTCTGGAGGATGTAAACCTGTTCCAGAGCCATGCCCGGGAGCTGAAAGAGAAACTGGCAAATAATCAACAACAGATTGCCAGCAGCCAGGAAAAATTGCGGGAATTGGACAAGGAACTGGCCACAGTCCGGGATCGGCATCTCATGGATCCGGCCACCGGCATGCCCAACCGGTTTGCCTTTTCCGGACATTTTCGGCGCAGCCTGGAACAGGCCGCCAACCTTGAAGAAACTTTTACCCTCACCCTGTTTCTGGTGGATGATTTTGCTGCCATCAGCAAGCGCCTGGGACCCAAACGGGAAATTCGCCTGGTCAAGGCGCTCGGCAAACGGGTCAACCAACAGTTGCGAACCAGGGATTTTCTGGCCCGCCTGGAAGTGGACCGGTTTGTCATTCTGTTCCCGGAAACCGACCTGGCCACAACCCAGGCACTTATCCACAAGATTATCAATATTCTGGATTTTACCATCTTCATGGTTGGGGGAAACCGGATCATGCTGCGGGGTTGGTTTGGCGTGGTAAGCTTTCGCCCCGGGATGACGGAAAATGACATGCTCTATCTGGCCGGGCGTCGCGCCCTGGCCGCCAGTGAAATGGGCGGACCAGGCAGCCGCATCTCTTCCAGCGATGCCTCTGTTGGTGCTGGACCGAAACATGAATTTCCGGATCAGCATGAGGAAAAGACCGTGTCCTGATCCTTGCCGGATGAGCCAAAATTTGACGACCAGACCCCATCTGGGGTAGCATGACGCAATTCAATCGGCCAGTAAGCTGCATGGCGTGGCTCCCCAGGATCATGACAAAAGCCTCTCTTTCCAACAATTCCCTGTTTGCAGCCTGTGGAAAACTGGTATTCCAGATCATGGCCGCATCCGGGTCGGCAGGAGTCGTTCCGGAAGCGGTTCCCCGGTTCCGGACCCGCCAGGAAATCTGGCAGACGGGAACCACTTCCGCACCCTGGACCCGGTGTCTGCTTGAAACCCTCGATAAATGGTCTTTCGCCGGCAGATTTCCCCTGTTGCTGCTGCTGTTTCTTGTTTCCTCCTGCACCACGGCCTGGAGCATCAACGCCCTGCTCCAACACCCTGGTATGGCCCATCTGTTCGGTCCATTTGTGGTCGGCGGCCTGGGAGAGACGCTGCGCCATGTGACGGCGGGGATCTGTGGCCTGCTCCTCTCCAGCCTGATCGTGCATGGCAACCTCCTTCTCCAGCGGGGTGTCGCCACAACCGGTCAGGTGTGGCAAGGCATCGTCGTTGCCTGGCGACGTCATCCTCGCCGGCTCTCCCTGATTGCCGTATTGACCCTGTTTTCCATCCATGCCAATGTCGTCGGCATCCGTTCCCGCATGATCTGGCAACCGGTCCTGACCCAACACATTGGCACCATGCAGGAAATTGTGACCGAGGTGCTGGATACGACACGCCAGGCCCCGGCGCAGCCTCTCTCCCTGTACGACATGCAGGCTGCCCTGGAACGTGACCTGGCCTCGCTACGGACCGGATTCGAACAAGCCATTCAAACGGATCCCGACGCGACAGGCCATCCTCTGGAGACCACCCGCAACCTGAACCGGGAGATTCGCCATTGGGGCCGGCATTTTGTGGTCTATGGCGGATTTGAAAAAGAGATCCATGATGTCTCCCTGTTGCGACCCCACCCCCTGGCCGCAACCGTGGACCGCCTGCTCGCAGAATCCGGCCTGAATCTTGCGCGTTCCTTTCCGGGTCGCGTGGCGGAAATGGTGCAACGCCAGGCCAGACATCGCCAGCAAAGTGCCCTGCAACTGCAACAGGAGAAGGACAAGCTCCGGCAACTTCTGGTGCCAACCGGACGCACCCAACCGGATGCACGGCGATTCTTCGGACTGGAACCCGGGCAGGTTGGCGAGATTGCCCGGCGCATTCTCCAGATCCTGGATGCCAACCAGCCATTTCAGGAGCAGCAGATCCGGGATCTGCAAACCATGATCGATGCACACACCACTCTTTTGCAACGCATCGAACAGACCACGGGTGGGGATCATGCCTTCCCTCGCCTGGAAAGAAAGGGGACTTTCTCCACGCTTCCGGCACAAGAACGCCTGCGCCGGATCCTGGAACATCAGGATTCACTGCACACTTTTTACGGCCAGGCCTCCTATTGGCGCGGCCAACAAAGCCTGTTCCCTGGAGAACTCATTTTGTTGGGTATTTTTTTCCTGGCCGTGTTGATTGACCTCGCCGACCCGTTATTGTTCGGTTTTGGCACGGCACGAGTGGCCAACAACAACAAAAACGGTGAAACAGCACGCATGGCCAACCTCCTGCAATGGGAGGAGGCGTTCATCTACTACTGGCACCAGGTCCTGATCCATCCCGAAAATCTGGGATTGCCCGGGAATCTGGCCCGTATATCCCGGAATCGCTTGCGACAGGTTTTCCATCATTTTCAGGAAAGTCTTGATTTTCGGAGCAAGGATCCCCTCCATCATACCCCATGGGAAGCCTTGCGTTGTCAGGTGCAGGGCCTGATTTCTGCCCCGCAAAGTCTGGAGACCCTCCGCAACCACGCCCGGTTGCAAACCGTGCGTCATTTTGTGGGTCAATGGGAAACATGCTTTTTGCTCCTGATGGCGCGTCTGCTGGCAGAATCACCTGTTGCCCATGGTTTGCAAGATGATGAAAAAAATCAATTTATTTCAGATGCAGACCTGGATGACGGTGGCCTGTCAACAGCGTTGTCCTTCCTGGCTGCGGATCCACCCCCAGTCACTTCCCCGGACCCCTCCCCGACTTCCTCCCCGGTCCCTGCTCCGACTTCGCCGGAACAACAACGGCATGCAGCCCAGCAGCTCATTTTGGGCGACATGCATGCCCGTTTTGGGGAATTGCGTCAGATGATCTTGAAAAGAAACAAAACCCTTTGGGAAACAATCTCTGCACCATCGCAACCAACAGGTGCTTCCCCGGGACGGATTGCCGACCAGTCCGTTCTGGAAGCGGCCACGGCCCGGGCCGCCGCCATCCTGGATGAGGTGGACGCCATCGAAAAGGCGGCTGAACCACCGGATGACGCCACCCTGGAACGGTTGCGCATTTTGCAAGAGGAATCGCGAAAAATTGTATTGCAGATCAATCGCCTGCTGCCGGGAGTCTACCATTGAAAAATCCGGATGCCTTGGGTAGGTCACGAGTCAACCTGTTTTCCCTGTCATTATCAATCCGAGGTCAGGTTACCGGATGGCGAAGATGGTTGCCGGGGGATGTGGTCAGTTGCATGGGGGGATTCTTGTTGCTGGGCATGTGCGCGGTGGCAGCCGCTGAAGACAAGACGGCTTTCCAGACAGTCGCCAATCAGGATCAGCAGACCCAGGCCGTACAGGATGGCTGGAACACCCTTCGCCAAAGCACGCGCACATTCGGACCCAACCATCCGCAGACCGTTGCGGCACTGATTGCCCTGGCCGACGCCCATTCGGCAGCAGGGAGCCATGCCCAGGCCGAACCGTTGCTGGATCGCGCCCTGCTCATCCTGGAGGAGGATCCACAACACAATCTTCCCCAGATTTTGCTCCTTCAGGAAAAGCACCTGTTGAATCATTACCATCGGGGCCATTATTCCCAGGTGTTGACGCAAGGCGAAAAATTTGTCGCCCTGGCCACGTCTGCCCTTGGTCCGGTGCATCCTTTGCTGGATCGGGTGCATTTTTTGCTGGCCCATGCCCATATGGGCCGGGCGCAGCAATTGGGCGCACAGCGTCAGCAATTGCCGGCAGCGGATACCCATTTGGAACAGGCCATGGCCTTGTTCAACCGGGAGTCACAACCCTTCATGGCTGGCCGGGTCAAGGTATACCGTATTCAGGCAGGTTTGCGTTTGTGGAACAATCAGCTTGCCGAAGCCGAAACCCTGTTGCAAAGCGCTCTGACCCTGCTGGAAAAAGA
The DNA here is from genome assembly GCA_015228935.1 of Magnetococcales bacterium. NCBI lineage: Bacteria > Pseudomonadati > Pseudomonadota > Magnetococcia > Magnetococcales > Magnetococcales bacterium. The sequence goes on from JADGCO010000006.1 coordinate 68,788, forward strand.
GTCCCCGGTTCGTCCACAGGCGCTGGTGGAGGTGTTGCACGACATGGGGCGACTGTTGGGGGGTGCGGGGCAGTTTGCCCGGGCGATTCCCTTCCTTCAGCGCGCCCGGACCGTGTTGACCGAGGCCGGCTCTCCTCCACAACCTCCCTGGGGTGAGATCACGTTGCATCTGGCCCTGTGTCAGATGGAGGAACGGCAGTTTTCGGTGGCCGAACCCCTGCTTCAAGAGGCCATTGCCTGGAGTGGCCAACAGGAAAAAATCAATCCCCTGTCTGTGCCTGACATGTTGAATTATTTGGGACTTCTCTACCAGATGCAGGACAAGGCCGCCCTGGCAAAAACCCAGTTTGATCGGGCCATGACCATGGCTGAACACCATTTCCGGGGCAACCCATCGGAATTGTCTCTCTGGCGAGTCCAGCGGGACTATCTGGTCCCGGGGACATCCCGCAACGCCTCCCGACAACTCATGCAAAAAGGTCTCGTCAGCGCACTGCGTCATCCGGATGCACGCCCCGACTCCCTGGAGTTGTCCCAGGTTGGGGCGGTGGTTTTGCCTTTGCAGATACACACACCTTCTTCTTCGATTCAGATGGCGGAGGTACGGAAGGATTTACCAGCGACGATTACACCAGTAACAGAGTCAGAGAAAGTGGCACCGACGCTGATCCCGACTGCCGGGCTGCCAATTCCTCCCATCACAGCGGCAAAGAAAACCTTGTCGCTTGTGGCGGAAACGGCTGAAAAAACCTTGTCGCTTGTGGCTGTAACGGCTGAAAAAACGTCGCTATCGGCGGCTGTCCCGGAAAAAACGGAACCGACTCAAGCGGAACCGATGCCTGTTCCTTCAGTTTCCCAGGAGACGGTGCGTGAAAAATTATCGTCCGTGACTGCGGTGGTTGAAAAGACGCCGCCTGCCGAGATTCAGGAGACTGTAAAGACAGCGTCTGCTGAAACCAGGACTGTTGAAAAAACGCCACCGGATGCTGAAGCCAAGGTCGCCGAAAAAACACCACCTGCCACCGATACCCAGGTCGCTGAAAAAACGCCACCTGCCACTGATACCAAAGTCACCGAAAAATCACCGCCGGCTGCCGATGCCAAGGTCGCCGAAAAAACGCCACCTGCCACCGATACCCAGGTCGCCGAGAAAACGCCACCGGCTGCCGAAGCCAGGGTTGCCGAAAAAACGCCACCTGCCGTGGAAATCAAGGTTGCTGAAAAAACGCCGGCTGCCGAAACCAAGGTCGCTGAAAAAGCGCCACCTGCCACCGATACCAAGGTCGCTGAAATAACGTCACCGACTGCCGAAACCAAGGTCGCTGAAATAACGCCACCTGCCACCGATACCAAGGTCGCTGAAATAACGCCACCTGCCACCGATACCAAGGTCGCTGAAATAACGCCACCTGCCACCGATACCAAGGTCGCTGAAAAAACGCCACCTGCCACCGATACCAAGGTCGCTGAAATAACGTCACCGACTGCCGAAACCAAGGTCGCTGAAATAACGCCACCTGCCACCGATACCAAGGTCGCTGAAAAAACGCCGCCTGCCACCGATACCAAGGTCGCTGAAAAAACGCCACCTGCCACCGATACCAAGGTCGCTGAAAAAACGCCGGCTGCCGATGCCAAGGTCGCTGAGAAAACACCGCCGGCTGCCGAAACCAAGATCTCCGAAAAATCGCCGCCCACTGTATCCACGGTGACAGAAGAGACTGTATCGATAAAAGCATCTCCGCCACATTCTGAAAAACAGGCCCATACCAGGAAGAGCTTTTTTGTCACGGCGGGGTGCTTTATCGAGAACGAATATATCGAAGATATCGAAAAACGACTTGCTGCCCTCCATGTTGTCACATTTCGCAAGAAGGTGACGGTGGAAAAAGGCACTCTGACTTGCGTCTATGGCGGCCCGTTTGCCGCTGAGACCCAGGCGGAGGCGGCGTTGCGCCTGACCAGGGACCGTGCCGGTGTCAAGGATGCGGTCATTCGCACCATGCGCTGAGCGGTTGCTGGTGACATATTTGTTTTTTTTCTGACAACAGTTTCACCCGGTGAGGAAACCCATCATGCATGATGTGTATGGAATGACCCCATTCAATCGCTCCCGTTTTGATGGTCTGTGGCTGGCTCTCAAAAAGCGACTTGATGAAATTCGCGAACGGGGTGGTCTGACATCCGTTGTGGAAGCCTTGAAAAGTCAGCAGTTTGATCGGGGGTTCATCCAGGATGATCTGCTGGATGTCATCAAATATCGCATCATGCGTGAGGCCGACTCTGCCCACTTCCTGGTGCAATACAATCTCAAGCGCAGTCAGCGGCAAGGCGGAGCCGGACGCAAAAAACCCCCGCCCGGCATCTCCTCCTGCAATGGGGGATGTTTCTTGTGCCTGGACAACATTTACTGGCAGCAGCGGGGCATCGAGATTGGCTACGACATCTTCCCAGACAGTCCTGGAAGTGCAAAAAAACGCCATTACATCATGTGGATGAATCCGTTTCCCCTGATGCCGAACCACGTCACGGTGGCCACGGCGGAACATATTCCCCAATCCTGGTTGAAGATTGCGGAAAACGACCAGGATGTGCAATCCAGCATGGAGAGAGTCGTCCAGGATTTTCTCTATCTGGTCAACAATCTGCCGGGTTATGTCGGGTTTTATAATGGGGATGGGGCCGGCGCTTCAATTCCGCACCACTTTCATTTCCAGTTTTTCAAGCGTCCCGAAGGACAGGGATTGTTTCCGCTTGAAATTGCCGCCGCCATGACTGCCGGGAATACGTCCGCCAAAGGCTCCGGCAAGCCGCATCTGGTGCCCAATTATCCCATTACGGCCATCCATTTCCATGGTACCAGCGCCGATATCGTTGCCCAGGTGGTCAAGGTCACCTCCCTTTGGGAACAGCTTTATGTGGACAAACACTCCCTCTCCGCCAACCTGATCGGCACCCCGGATCCGGATCATCCAGGTCTGTATCACCTGTATTTCATCCCCCGCAACAAAACCTTTTCCCGTGGACCGGGCATGGTCGGCATCATTGCCGGTCTGGAACTTCTGGGCGAAATTGTCTTTGCCACCGAAGATGAAAAACGTTACCTGGATCAGGGACGGGTCGATTATCACTATGTCGAACGGATTATCGCCTCTGTGGAAGCACCACGCGCCAGGGAACTATGGCAAAAGGTGGAACAAGCTTTCAAATGACCTGATCCTGGCTGCAAAGCGGGTGCCCCGGAAAGAAAAGGAGACAGGAGCATGAACATTCATGCTGCGATCATCGATCAGCGCCTGTCTGCCATTTGCGATGAAATACGGCAAAGGGCGAATGATGAATTAAACATCGTGGATGATACGAAATTAAAATCACTCGCCTTTGTCTTCTTTCTTGTTCGTACCATACTGGACATCTCCGACGAAGATGCCTTTGATTGCCTGACGGAGGGAGGTGGTGACTTTGGGGTGGACGCCATGCACCTTGCCGAAGAGAGAGACGGCGAATTTACCGTAACCCTTTTTCAGGCCAAGTACAAAAAATCCCTGGAAGGAAGTGCCCATTTCCCGGAAACGGGCATCAAGGCATTGCTGAACGCCATCCGTTACCTCTTTGACCCTTTGGTGCCTCTGGGTCCGGTCAATGACCGGATCAAGGCCAGGGTTGAAGAGATTCGTTCCCTGATTCGCGATGGTTACATTCCCCGGGTGCGTGCCCTGGCCTGCAATAATGGTCTGCGCTGGAACACAGCAGCGGAAGAAACCATCAAGCGGTCAGGATTTGACAACCAGGTGATCTGGGAACACGTCAACCACGACCGACTGGTCATGATTTTACAGTCCACCCAACCAGTCGATGACATTCTGCGACTGAGTGGCAAAGCCATGAGCGAAGATCTCCATTTCAGCCGGGTGCTGGTCGGTCGGATGGCGGTAACCGAAGTGGCTCTTCTGGTCGAGCGTCATGGAGAACGCCTGTTGGAACGCAATATTCGCCGCTATCTGGGTCTCCATGGCAACCGGGTGAACGAAGGCATCAGGAATACCCTGCTGGGGGAGGAGAGCCGCAATTTTTATTATTACAACAATGGAATAACAATGATTTGTGAAAAATTTTCGTTCAACGCACTGCAATCTGGTGATTACCAGGTCAAAGTGGAAAAACTCCAGATTATCAATGGTGCCCAGACCTGCATGACAGTTTTCAATACGATCAGGGAAAATCAGCATGCCACATCCGCAATGGCCGACGCGCATGTGTTGATCAGATTGTACCAGCTCGCCGATGACAACGAAGATCAGGTTCAGCGGATCACTTTCGCTACCAACAGTCAAAATCCGGTAGACCTGCGCGATTTGCGGGCCAATGACGAACGACAACGTGTCTTACAAACCGACATGGAACAATTGGGTTACCGTTATCAACGCAAGCGGCTGAATATTTCACTCAAGCCAAACGACATCACATCAGGTGTGGCGGCGGAAGCCATTCTTTCGGTTTGGCGACAGCGTCCCCAGCAGGCAAAATTTTTTGGCAGGGAACATTTCGGCAAGCTGTATGACATTGTTTTCACAAATGATCTGAATGGATCACAAGTCATTCTTGCCGTACTCATCCACCGTATTGCCGAAAACCGGCGACGACGTCCACAGTCTGGTGATCCTCTCTTTGTGCGTTACGCATCGTGCTTCCTGGCCATGCGGATGGGGGTCTCCCTGCTGCGTGATTTGAAATTGGATCTCTCTGGGCTGAATCATAAAACATTCGACTCGGCAAAACAGTCTCTTGCCGCGAACGGAGAACAATTTCTCCAGAAGGCCTTGCAGGATATTGAGAAGGCATTGGAGCGTCTTTACGGCGATCCGGCAGGAATTTCCCTGCAACAGCTTGCCGCCACGTTCCGCCGGGGTGATCTGATGGATCACTTGCAGCAGGTTGATGCAGAAGATGGATTACATGTGGCTGGTTGATGCAGCCATCATCCGGTCCTTTCCGATCGTCCGGGCCGGTTCGATGCCAGGTTCCAATAATTGATGATCTACCGATAGGGACGCAGGGATTGCTGTTCCAGCCACCCTTTGAACCAGTGCAGCATCGGGTTGGGCGGCAACATGAGGCTGAAACGTTTGAACCGGGACACGAGCATTCCCTGATCCAGACTGTCCATGATACAGATCAGTTCGGTGCGGAAGCTGTGTTGCGCAGAACGGCCATGCAACTCGGCATACAGGTTTGAGACTGCGGCCCGGGCCTGCAATTCGGCCATATGGCCCTGTTTGGCCCGCCAATCCGGACCCGGAAAGCTCCCGGCATCGCCGGCCACATAGACCCGTTCGCCCCCGGCCACGCGACAATGGCGATCCGCCTGCAAAAATCCCCCCGGGGAGAGGGTCAGGCCGGTATGGGCCAGCCAGGCCGGTCCTGTCAGACCAGGCAAAAAGAGCATGAGATCCGCCGGAATATCCCCCCCTTCGGTGCTGACCCGGCCTGCCTCGAAGGCGGTGATCTTGTGTCCCAGGTGGGTATGGATATCCCGTTTGGCCATGGCTTTCAACAAGGCACTCACGGCCCGGGGTCCCAAACGCTTGCCGGGTTCGGCCATGGGGGCGAAAAAGACCAGTTTGAATTGCCTGCGTCGCCGCTCGCTGCGCAACTGCGTATGCAGACCAAACAGGAATTCAAACATGGGACCGCCGCGAATGGCTTCGGGTTCTTGGGGATTGCCACCAAACCCCATGGCAATCACACCCCGTTCCAGGGTTCGCAATCGCCGCTGCATGACTTCAGCCGCCGCAATGCCGGAGCAGGGATTCAGGGTGTGATCGATACCGGGAATTTTGCGAAGATACTCGGCTCCGCTGGCAATCAACAGGGCATCATTGCTGACCTGGCCACCTGTTGTGATCACTGTGCGCCCCTGGTCCTTGATTTCCCGGGCAGCACCGGCATGGAAATCCACCCCCATCTGGTCGAGAAACGGGTGCAGGTCCACCCGCAGATCGGCACCCCGCCGTGTTCCGGAAGGAATCCAGATCAGGCTGGGCAGGTAGACAAACTCGGCGTGTGGCGCTACCATGGTCAGGCGTATGCGTCGCCCCAGGTCCAACTGCCGCAAGCGATGAATCGCAGCCAGCGCAGCAAAACCACTGCCAATGATCGTCACTTCCATGGCCAGACTCCTGTTACAATAACTCTGTGTCAATATTGCGCATACTCGACCCAACCTGTCCGTTGCCTCTACAAGGGTCTAACCCAAAGCCGTTCCATACGCAAGCCATCCCACACCATTGAGGTCAGTCAAGAGAACCCGAGCCATGATCAAGAAAATTCCTGTCACCTCTTTGCATCCTGGAATGTATGTTCATGATTTCAATCACAGTTGGAACGATCCCTGCTGTAGTGGACGCAACCCCCGCTTTCCCACCCAGCCCCGCTTGATTCGCACCGAAGCCGAAGTGCAACAAATCATTGCCCATGGAATCCGTGAACTCGATATCGATACGGCCAAAGGTGAGGATATTGCCGGTTCCCGGGAGCGGGCCAGCGTGGAGGAAGAACTGGCCGCCCAACTCCTGGCCCTGGGTGATGATGACGAAGACGACAGCGGAGGGGGTGGACCGCCCTTTGCCCAAGAGCTGAACCGGGCCGCCGAGGTCAAGTCCCGAGCCAGACAACTGGTCGGCAATGTTCTGGAAGATGCCCGCATGGGCAGGCAGGTGGAGATCGGTTCCATGCGCTGCATGGTGGAAGAGATGGCCGAGTCCATGTTCCGCAATCAGGATGCCATGCTCAGCCTCAGCCTGATCAAGCAAAAAGATGAATACACCTTCATGCATTCGGTCAATGTCGGGGTCTTCATGCTCTCTTTCTGTCAAACCATGGGCATCACCTCCCAGGATTTGGTTGAAGTAGGTGTGGGAGCCGTGTTGCACGACATCGGCAAGATGAAAACGCCTCCCGGCATCCTCAACAAGCCGGGAAAACTGACCGATGAAGAGTTCAAGATCATGCGTCAACATGTCACCTACAGCCGCCGCATCCTGGAACGGTGCCCCGGCATCAGCGAAGTCAGCATGAGCGTGGCCTACCAGCATCACGAACGCTACGACGGCAGCGGCTATCCCGAGGGTTTGGACAAGAATAACATCAACATGTTCGGACAAATGGCGGCCATCTGCGATGTCTACGACGCCATTACATCCGACCGGGTTTATCACAAGGGCAATATGCCCCATACCGCTTTGACCCGCATGCTGGAATGGAGCCAGTATCACTTCAATCCCGAACTGTACAAAAAATTTGTCCAGTGCGTCGGCATCTATCCGATTGGTTCCCTGGTCCGGCTGAACAATCACAAATTGGCAGTTGTCGTCCACTCCAACCCGGAAAGCCAATATCACCCGGTCATCAAGGTGATGGCCGATGCCAAGGCCAAAAAGAAGATTGAACCGATTGAAATCAATCTCATGGACCACAAGGATGTTCCCAAGGGCCTTGCCATCATTGGTTGCGAAGACCACACCAAATGGGGCATCGATCCCAAGCGTTACATGCCCAATCCCAAGGCATTTGAATAGTTTTTGAGCTGGTCACCGGGCAGCGCTTCCGGAAAGGCATTTGCCTCGCTTTTGAGCTGGTCACCAGGCAGCGCTTCCAGACTGGAACGGCATGGCGGGCCTGTCCCGGAACAGGTTGCCGTTTTCCCTGGTTTACGACAGCAGGCTGACGATTGCCCGTAAACGTTCTGTTGCTTGCCGGACAAATCGTTGGCGGCCAGCTTTTGCCGACTGGATCTCCTTTGATCGGGACATGTCAACAAACGGATGATTTTTTTGGCAGCGTGCCAAACCCGTCGAAAAAACTGTCAAATTGTCCCGAAAAAAATCTCCGCAGGCCACCAGAATCCGCTCGCTGGCTGTCTCCACACCACACCCTGCATATCCCTCCATTACTGGCATATATCTTGCGATAAATTGAACGTATGCGGAGATGGCACAGCAAGCCATCAGGCGACCGGTTCACGCCCGCGCATTTGTGCCAGGAATATCAAAGGGAAATTGGGGTTTGCCATCATGAAAAGTTCCGCCTCTCGCCTGCCGTCCATCCCGACTCCAGTCACAACCGGCCTGTCGCGGTTCATGAACATATTGGATACTGCCGACGACCTGCTGGCCAAGCCATCCATACGGGAGGTATTGCCGGATTGGACCATTGGTCAACTGCGCTCGCATAACGTACCGGAAACGGAAGTGGAACAATTTGCCGAGCTGGTCCAGCGTGCCCGTACCCAAACCAGCCATGACACGGCCCGGGATTTTCTGGCCACGCTCACCCGGCGCGAGTTGCAAACCCTGTCCAGGGTTCATGGTTTGACCGTTCCGATCCGGAAAGAAACCCTGAGTGAAACCCAGGCCATGCAATTGTTGAATCCTTTTGCCGTGGCTCCCGGACAACTTCCTGCCACGGTATTCCCCCCTCCACATGCCCCGTCCGCTGTGCAACGCGCCTGGTCTGAAGCCACTGCCGGCCAGAACACCCTGGAACTCCTCGACAGCATGGCACCGTTTTTGGCCCAAAGCGCCGCCAACAACACCCTCTATGATGCCGAAGACAATCCGGTCGGGTGCATCTCTCCCTCCGACACCAACTATTTCGACATCTATACCGAAGAGGGGTTTTCCTATCTGGATCAGGCCGTTTTCCTCATGGATACCCTGAAATCCTGCCGGGCATACCTGGAACCAACCACGTTTCGCAAACGGAAAGGGTTTTTGTTGCACTATCGTCTGGCCCTGGTCGGCATGCTGTCCGACTGAAACGGATTGAAAAAGAACATAATTTCGAACCATCAGGATCAGGCATATGGATATTCAAACGTCCCAGGTTCCTTTTTCTCATCCGGCAGCGAGCAGGTCCTATCAGGCGGCTCAAGGCAGCATGGTCCAGGTTGCGCCGGAAAGGCCGGGGAAAGCCTCCCCAATCGAGGAAGAATCTGCCGCAATCGGAACCTTCATCCAGGACAAGGTGACCATTCGTGCCCCTGATTCCGTGCGTTATGCCCATATGCAATTGGCCGATCAAAGTCTCGGCACCATCCTGCACACCAAAATTCCCCCCACAATGAATCCCATCCCCGCGCAAACACCCCTTCATATCGATGTCATGGCTTGAGAAAAATGAGTTTGCTCCCGATGATTCTGCCTGCTCTTCCAGTCGGGATTGTGTTAGGCTGGATCAAGCTGCTGGCATCTTCAAGACTTTCCCGTTCAAGACTTTCCCGTTCAAGACTTTCCCGGCAGCGATTCAAGACGGGAACTGTTTGGATATTATCGGATCGGAAATTTTCATGTTCATGGACAACAACCGAGCGGACAATTGATACATCATGAAGGTACTTGTTCTCAATCCACCGGACGAAAATACTATTATTACATATCCTGATGAAAAAGGTAAAGGTTATTTGGAGGCTGACGATTTTGGTTTGTTCCCCCCTCTTGGAGCCTTGTACGTCCTGACCTACCTTCAGGAACACTCGACAGGTCACCAGCTCCATTTCATCGATTGCATCGCGGAGAAGATTACTCAGGCCAGATTGCCCGCCATCATCGCAGAGATCAAACCCGATGTTGTCGGGATCACCAGTTTCACCATTTCACTGCTTGATGTGATCCAGGTGGCCCGGACCGTGCGTTCAATCGTACCCCAGGCCCATATTTGCATGGGTGGTCACCATCCGATAGCCTTTCCCTTCGAAGCAGCACAGTTGCCGGAATTTGATTCCATCGTTGTGGGTGAAGGAGAGATGGCTTTCACCCAACTGGTCCATGCCCTGGAAACACAGGGCGATATTACGACGATTCAAGGGGTTTATACCCGGGATTCAATCCAGGCCTGGCGTGATCGGCCTTTTCATGACAAGCGCTTTCTGGGAACCCTGGGCGTGATGCCGGGATACGTGGAGAATCTGGACGAACTGCCCTTTCCGGATCGTCGCCACATTCGCCATATCGGTTATCATAGTGTACTCGGTGTCAGTGCCCACCTCGCCACCATCATCACGAGTCGTGGCTGTCCCTACCTGTGTACATTCTGTGATGTGCCCTGCAAACGCTATCGACGGCGCTCCACGGCCAACGTGATTGACGAGGTGGAAGCCTGCCTTGCCCTGGGATATGACGAGTTTCACTTTTATGATGATCTGTTCAATGTATCATCCCGCAAATTGATTGAATTTTGCGACGAAGTGGAACGCCGCAACCTGAAATTCGACTGGGATTTCCGGGGTCGGGTCAATACCGTGACGCATGAATCCCTGCGCCGGGCCAAACGGGCCGGTTGCCGGATGATTTCGTTCGGCGTCGAAACAGCCACCGATGCGGGATTGGCAGAGCTGCGCAAGGGAACCACCGTTGCCCAGGTACTCCAGGTCTTTCAGTGGTGTCGGCAACTGGGCATCAAAACGGTGGCCGATTTCATGATCGGTCTCCCCTTTGAGCGCAGTGAGGCCGATATCCTCCACAATCTCGCCTTCACCCGCAAACTGGATCCCGATTACTGCCAGGTATCCATTCTCAATCTGCAACCCAATACCTCCCTGTTTGATCAGGCTGAACAAAAAGGCCTGGTCAGCAAGAAACGCTGGATAGAATGGGTCCTTGATCCCAAACCCGGCTTTATCGTGGACCACTGGGAAGAGCATGTCCCGGTTTTACGGCAAGTCTACTTGCAGCGCCAGGCCTATCGTCGCTTCTATATGCGACCCCGTTATATTTTGCGCAGCATTTTTGGTGTGCGAACCTGGCACGAGTTCAAAGTCAAATTCAATGGCTTTCTGAAATTGTTCAGGTGAATTCATGTCAGTCACGGATGCCATCCCTCGTCTCACACTCCTGATCCCCGTATACAATGATTGGGACTCCGTGCATGAACTTCTGGTGCGCATGGACCGTTTATTTGAACAGCATTTTCAGACCCGCGATGAGGCACATAAAGTTTCAGTATTGCTGGTCAATGATTGTTCAGAAATATCACCACCCCTGGAAACCTGGCATCAGGCACGGTTTTCCATGCTTCGCTCGATAAAAATAATGAATCTTATTAATAATATGGGACACCAGATCGCCATAGCCGTGGGTCTGGGTTCCCTGGCGTCCACCCCGGGTGAGGGAGTCATCATCGTGATGGATGGTGATGGTGAAGATCGTCCAGAGGATGTATTCAGACTGTTGCAGGCCCACCGTGAACACCCGGAAGCCTACATTCTGGCGCACCGACATAAACGCTCGGAGGGATTGGGTTTTCGTCTGGGCTATCGTCTCTACAAATTGACCTACTTCATCCTGACCGGCAAGAGCATCACCCATGGCAATTTTTGCCTGATTCCCTGGGAAAGACTCCTCTCTCTGACCTCACGTTCCACCCTCTGGAATCATCTCGCCGCCACCATCAATGAATTCAAAAAATCTCACCATCTGTTGGCCACCGAACGCGGCAAACGCTTCTTCGGAAAGAGTCGCATGAATGTGTGGGCCTTGATTTTTCATGGCTTGAACGGAATTTCGGTTCATTTGGAAACCGTCAGCCTGCGCCTGCTCATGGCATCCTTGATCATTGGTGCCATTTCTTTTTGCGTCATGATCGCCCTGGTTCCCATTCGCCTGTTCTGGGATTGGGCCGTGCCCGGTTGGGCCTCGACCATTGGCTTTCTCAGTCTGGTCATCGGTATCCAGGCATTCCTGATTTCCATCTTTTCGACTTTCATGGTCCTGAACAATCGCCAACGGGTCACCATCACGCCCAGAAAAGATTGGTCAGCCTATGTCATGGACGAGCAAACCTTGTTGTTTGACACGAAAGAGTCCTGATGGATCCCATTTTCCAGGGATTGAAAAAAACAGGAAAAATGGATCGAATATTCACCATGAATGCCACGGTGTACGTACAAAAAACAGGAGAAGCCGGCTTGGAAAGAATATTCATCTTTGGTGCGACATCGGCCATGGCCCATGCCACGGCCCGGTTTTATGCCGCCGAGGGAGCCACTTTTTTTCTGGTGGCACGACAGGCCGAGAAACTGCAAACCGTGACCAATGATTTGTTGGCACAAGGTGCCACCCGTGTTGAAACGACCGTCATGGATGCGCTGGAGTTTCAACGTCACCAATCTGTCGTGGCCATGGCCCATGCCAGCATGGGTGGCATCGATGTGGCGCTCCTGGCCCATGGGCAGGCCCCGGACCAGAAAGCCTGTGAGGCATCCTTCGACTTGACGCGACATGAATTTGAGGTCAATGGACTAAGTATCATCTCTCTGTTGACGCATTTGGCCAATTATTGCGAAAATGCCGGGCACGGAAAAATTGTGGTTATTTCCTCGGTGGCGGGGGATCGGGGCCGGAGCAGCAATTATGTCTACGGTAGCGCAAAAGGGGCCTTGGACCGGTTTTTACAGGGCCTGCGCAACCGTTTGCACCGCCGTGGCGTCAAAGTCATTACCATCAAACCCGGGTTTGTGGATACCCCCATTGCCGCCCACTATCCCAAAAATTGGCTGTGGGCAAAACCAACAACTGCCGGGCGGGCCATACATCGAGCCATCAAGCGCGGCAGGGAAGTCGCCTATGTGCCCTGGTTTTGGCAAATCATCATGAGCGTGATTCGGGCCTTGCCGGAATTTATTTTCAAGCGTCTTTCTCTCTAAAAATCGTCTTTCTCTCTAAAATTGAAAATTATTTTTTTATTGGGGCTCCGCCCCAAACCCCGCCAGGAGGAAGGGCGCAGCCCTTCCTCCTGGACCTCCATCCCAGTTTTTCATACGTTTTTTTGGACTTCCCCCTCCCCTCCCCCGCATTTGGAAAACAACCATGAACAACACACCCCGCACAGTGCCCATCATCCCAACCCAACTGGAAAGTTGGGGCCGAATCATACTGGAAAAGTGCCAGGTGGCCCAGCCAACAGATCACACATCCCTGGTCACCCTGTGTCAGGAGCTGCTGGCCAACAACCAAGCCATCTGTCCGCGAGGTGCAGGACTGAGTTTTTTGGATGTGGCCATGGATTCCCAGGCCGTGGTGGTGGATGTGGCCAGATTGAATCGCATTCTGGAGTTTGACTCAACCCAAGGCATTCTGGTCGCCGAACCCGGCGTGACATTGGGACAAATTCTCGATTTGACCTTGCCCAGGGGATGGGTCATCGGCGGCATACCCGGCACTCCGGATGTCACCCTGGCAGGGGCCATCGGCAGCAACATTCATGGCAAGGACACTTTCAATCACGGTTGTTTTGCCAACGGCGTGCAAGCACTGGAACTCTTGTGTCCCGATGGCACCCTCCGCCTTCTGGACGCGGACCACGAAGGCGAATTGTTTCATGCCATCCCAGGCAGTCTGGGATTGTTGGGCCTGATCACCCGGATTACCCTGCGACTGCACGCCGTTCCCGCCAATGCCTACCTGGCAGTCCAACGTATTCCTTTTACATCCATTTCTGAGTTACTGACCCGATTTGCAACACTCCGCAACGACTCCCACATGGCTTATGCCTGGCTGGATGCCTTTGTACCAGAAGGACGCGGCATTCTGGAAAGTGCCGTGTTTATCCCGCCTCCGGCTGGAACCACCTACCGACCCAATCACAATCGCCCACGACGACTGTTTGGACTGTTACCTATTCAGCCGACCTATTCCCTGTTGCAGCCCTGCATGGGACGCCCGGCCATGCGTCTGCATAACAAGCTCAAGTTTCTGGCAACTTCCACGACAAGGCCGGCAGATTGCATCCCCTTCAACGATTACAATTTTCCATTGGCTTATACAATTCCCGAAGTTCGTGGATTATTCCCGGGCGGCTTCATGGAAATTCAACCCCTGGTTCCCAAAGACCAGGCGGAAAATTTCCTGAAAGAGGTCATTCGGTTGGGTATCGCCCATGGTTGCGAGTCATGGTTGTGTGCCATAAAATTATTTAAAAAAGAACAATTGCCATTCGCGTTTGCCTTGGATGGATATTCCATCAGCCTCGAATCACCGGGTCGATTGCGTTTTCATCCCCGTTACAGGCAATTCAAGAAAGATATCTGTGAATTGACCCTGGCAGTGGGCGGACTACTGAATATGTATAAGGGTGGCGACCTGGATGCTGCATTTATCGTGCATGGGTTTCCAAACCTGTCAAAATTAATCCAAATGAAAGGGAATATAGATCCAAAAGATTGTTTTATGAATGGATTTTGGCGAAGAGTGAAAAACGAGGAAGAGAAACTCTTTACATCTTAATAAATTGATGCGACAGGAGCAATGATATTCTGTATGCAAGATTGTCAAACGTGTTCACGGAAAATACATTTGCATGAACGATATCAATCATTCGCAAAAGAGGGCCGACCGACATGATAAAAGCAAGGATTGTCCAATACAATCTATTATATTGAAATTTTTCCACCATAAAATGAAACCACAAAATAAAGAATATCATGCCCATGGCATATCCAGGAGCCAGGAAACGGGTTAATTCCCATTTCAACCCATGATATTCAAACAAAAAGTTGAGAGTAAATGCGAAAACGAAGACCAGCAACCCCATGGTCCAGAACAAATGCATTTGAGTCAACTGTGGCAGCAGGGGATGGGACTGAATTTGCTTTTTCCCAAGAGAGTACAGCAAAGATCCCAAAAAAACAAACCCCAGGATAGGAAAAAATGCCACCCGAAATGCTGTTGTGATGGCTGTCCATATCATCATCTCCATGCGCGACCAGAGAATTTCCTGAAAAGCCTGCACATTTTTTTCTTTCATTATGTATTGGATTGCCAGGGAAGAATTTTTATCTGCCTGAAGAATGAACTCATCTGGAAATGGCTCCGCATAAGGAGGCAACAGCCCAGGCAACCATCCAAAATAATTTTTTGGATAAGGATAATTGAATGGCAAATAAACCGACAATTTCAATACGGGACCTTTCAAATTGCTTAAACCACGCATGCTGGGTATGTTATAGCTATCTTGCAGTTTTTTGGGTGTCAACATGCCTCCCATCCATGCGCCACAGACAGACCCAATCAGAAAAAAAATGGCCGCCATGGCATGTAATGATTTGATCTTGCTTTTGACAAATATTTTGTAAACAGAAAAAACCGAAAAAAGACCCAGCATAAGAACTATATTTTGTGCTGCCAACAAATTTGATGTAAATCCAAACAGGAGGAACACAACACCTGCAACGCCATGAAGGACAAGATTTCTATTGCCTTGCCCAGCTTCGGATAAAAACATGAAAATAACCAACAGGGAAAGAAAAGATCCCAGACCAATCAGAGAATCCGGATACCCATTCATGATCCATGGATTTCCGGTATCCACCACAAGAATGTTTGCAAAAGAAAGAGCTGTATTTCCGGTCATGAATAGAAAAGCAGCAATTTTTGCATAGAGAGTTGATGGAATAAATATTCTAAAAATACCATAGGACAGCACGCCGAAGGCGATCATGCTAAAATACAACCATATATTCAAGAACATCATAACACCATATTCAGCAAGACCAAAAAATAGTGTGATACTGGACAGAACAGAATGCCCATAATTTTGATTCAAAATTGGGATATGATTATTTTGAAACATCCATTCTGCCAGCAGAGCAGATCGCCCACTATGTAAGGATCCCATATTGTAGAAAAGTCTGGAATTGACGCCGGTAAACTTTGAATCCAATATATTTTCACGAATTGGCGTGAGAGTCACTTCACCGGGTTTGTTGCCAGATCTGGCATCTGAACGCTGGACAGTCATGTTATATACGACATCAAATGTCCCATCGACCGGATAGAGCCAGAATAAAAGAATTAATAAATACAATAATGCGAGGGAAATCAGGTTAAAAAATACTTTGTGGATCGAAGGCCCTCCAAACCAGGCAAGTTTATTGTCTTTCTGCTTGATATAGTTAAAAATAACCGGCGAACCAAGAATCATTATGAACACGGTTGATGAAATAATTGAATATTTGAGATTGCCAATAAAATAAGAAATGGTGCGTGTCACTGTTAAAAAAACGCCGATCCCCAGAAAGAAACCACTGCCATTGATAAAAGAAACAGGAAGTTTATTTTTGTATATAATAGAAATTAAAAATCTCCCCCCTGTCAGAAACAGGATGGCGTATATGAATACGATGAAAAACTGGGCAATGAATACCAAAAGATTCATTCTATCACCATAAACGGGCAAGCATGCAGCAATCCAGAGAGTTTCCGATAAAAAAATGAAGCGGGCACGTTATTATTTTTTCAGGTCACCCGTGCCACCAGCAGGATGGATTTTCCCAGTCGATAACGCAACAATGGGTCAAACCATCTGGAAAGGGGCACCATGAGCCGATCCCAGACATGGATCTGGTCTATGGTGGGCATGGATTGACGAAAAAAGAGGCGATTGGCCAAGCTGGCCAACAATCCGACAGAATCGAGATAGCGCAACTTTTCCACGACCATGCCCGGAGGAATCAACGCCCGGAGCGTATGACGGTCATAGCGACGCACATGGCCAATGGCCGCATCGAAAGGAGTATACAAATATTCATGAGCCGGTGACAGGATGATCAGGCGGCCCTGATGATTCGTCAAGTGACTGCATGCCCGTTGCAACTCGGCCTGATCATCCTGGATGTGTTCCAGAACATCCACGTAAAGAATCCGGTCGAACCGGATTTCCGGAGGCAGATCGGTCAAGGTTCCACAGAGCGTTTTGCAACTGGGCGGGATGATCCCCTGATGGATGCGGGCGGTCAGGTGCGCCAGCAGGTTGGGGTCTGGTTCCAGGCATGTCCAGGAGGAAATCGATTGGTTGCAAAGATGAAGGGTGGTGTTTCCGGTTCCTGCGCCAACTTCCAGGACAGATCCCTGGATTTCGGGAGCCATATGTTGGGTGAGGTATTTTTTCCAGTTGAGCGCCTGAGCGAAAAGATCCAATTCCAAACCGGGATAGTGAGTCATTTGATGGTATCCTGGATCCATACTCGACAAGTCTGCTGACATGGCACGAATATTGCTAAAAGCCACCAGAACGACCTTTGATACGCGCCCCTGACCGATATCATGGCAACAACAGCAAAGTCAGAACAGGAAAAATCTGGACAATCAGCGATATGATTGGCCAAACTGTCCCGGATGAAACCATCACCCATGACGAAGTTACAGAGCTGACACCTGGGTGTGACCATATCCATCGCGTCGGTCCCGTGCCATGGCATGTTCACTTTTCCTGGTAACCCGAAATTTTGGAAAAACGGTGTCGTATCCCGCGACCCATGGTAAAAAGGATACCGTACTCTGCCACCAGAGGTGTTGGATCGGTCAGTTGAAACCAGAACCATTTTTTAAAAAAAGTGAAGGAGATCAACATGCACAGGGATTCCCGGACAGGTCGGTTGTGGGCAGGATTGGCGTTGCTTCTGGGATTGTCGGTCATGAGTGCCACAGCGACCGCCGAGGAGAAGGACAAGGCCAAGTCCGCCTTTTCCAACGAGACCAGCTTCGCCAACGATATCCAACCAATCCTGGTCTATCGTTGTCTGGAATGCCACAAGGAAGGAGGCAAGGGCGAAGTGGAAAGCGGCCTGCGCCTGGACTCCTATGAAGGTCTCATGAAAGGAACCAAGAACGGCAAGATCATCATCGCCGGCAACGCCCTGGCCAGCACCCTCACCCAATTGGTCAGTGGTCAGGCAGCCCTGCGCATGCCCCACAATAAGAAGCCCCTGACGACCTGTGAGATTGAAGCCATGCGTCGCTGGATCCAGCAGGGAGCCAAAAACAACTGAGATAACACACCCGTTCGATGTGATGTGGCTTGCCCCTGGGCATGTGCAAAACAGGGATGTGTGGCGTGCCCAGGGAAGAACATGAATATTCCATGGAAAAGGAAAAAATCAGCATGAAAATCCGCAAGGCGGTTTTCCCGGTCGCTGGTCTGGGAACACGCTTTTTGCCCGCCACCAAGGCCATCCCCAAAGAGATGCTGCCGGTCGTGGACAAGCCGTTGATCCAATACACGGTCGAGGAAGCCCTGGCAGCCGGTATCGAGGAGATCATCTTTGTCACCAGCCGGGGAAAGACTCCCATGGAGGACCACTTTGATCGCGCCCCGGAGCTGGAAGAGATGCTGCGCTGTCGTGGCCAGATTGACCTTCTGGGCCAGATCGAAGCCCTGGTGGCCGAGTCGTGGTCCGTATTCTCGGTCCGCCAGAATGACCCCCTGGGGCTGGGGCACGCCGTCTGGTGCGCCCGGGACCTGGTGGGCAACCAGCCCTTTGCCGTCATGCTCCCCGATGACCTGATTCAGCCCTCCACACCCGATGGCCAACCCGTCCCACCCGTGATGAAACAAATGGTGGAACGGTTCCAACAGGTCCAATCTCCCCTGATGGCCGTCATGGAAATTCCCGCCGACCAGACCAATCGGTATGGCATCATCGATCCGAGCGGACCACAAACCGAAACCGGCCTGATCCCGGTCAAAGGCCTGGTGGAAAAACCCAAACCAGCCCATGCCCCCTCGCGCATGGCCATTATCGGTCGTTACATCCTGACACCGGACATTTTTGGTCTGCTCGGAGAACAGCGCGCCGGTGCCGGAGGGGAGATTCAACTGACCGATGCCATGGCCGGTCTGCTGAAAAAACACGCCCTGTACGGCTATCGTTTTCAGGGCATTCGTTACGACTGCGGCACCAAGGCCGGTTACCAGATGGGCAATCTTGCCCTGGCCCTGGAAATGCCGGAGTTGCGCCGGCATTTGCTCCCCTTCATGCAGGAGCGACTGAACCATTGGGCCAGAATGACCCCGACATCGGCAGGGAAATCAACCTGATATGCGTGGGAACCACTGGACTGAAATGACTCCGACCTCAACAGGGAATCCAATCTGATATGCGTATTACCATGATCGGTGCCGGATATGTCGGGCTTGTCTCTGGTGCCTGTTTTTCCGAATTTGGCGTGGATGTCACCTGCCTGGACAATGATGCAGAAAAAATTGCCAGACTCCAGAAAGGCCAAATCCCCATCTATGAACCCGGTCTGGACAGTCTGGTGGAGCGCAACAACCGGGCAGGCCGGTTGCACTTTACCACCGATGCCCCCGCCGCCATCCGCCAGAGCGATGTCGTTTTCATTGCCGTAGGCACCCCTGAACGCGGCAGCGACGGCGCAGCAGACCTCAGTTATGTCTATGCCGCAGCCCGCACCGTGGCCAAAAATCTGGATAAATTCACGGTGGTGGTGACCAAGTCAACCGTTCCGGTCGGCACCGGCCTGGAGGTGGAACAGATCATCCGCCAGGAAAATCCCCAGGCCGACTTTGCCATTGCCTCCAATCCCGAATTTTTGCGCGAGGGGTCGGCCATCGAGGATTTCATGCGCCCCAACCGGGTGGTGATCGGTGCCAGCGACCCGCGTGCCATCGAGATTCTCAAAGAGTTGTACCGCCCCCTGTATCTGATCGAAACTCCGATCCTGATCACGAACATTCCCACCGCCGAGCTGACCAAATATGCCGCCAATGCCTTTCTGGCGACCAAGATCATGTTCATCAATCAAATCGCCAATCTGTGCGAAAAGGTGGGGGCCGATGTCCATGGCGTGGCCCGGGGCATGGGACTGGATCAACGCATCGGCAAAAAATTTCTGCACCCGGGTCCCGGCTATGGAGGTTCCTGCTTTCCCAAGGATACCCTGGCCCTGGCCACGACCGCCAAAAACAATCACGAACCCATCACCATCGTCGAGGCGGTGATCGCCGCCAACCGCCACCAGAAAGAACGCATGGCCGACAAGGTCAAAATGGCCCTGGATGGCCACCTGGACGGGGCCAACATTGCCGTCCTGGGTCTGACCTTCAAACCCAATACCGACGACATGCGGGATGCCCCCTCCCTGACCATCATCCCCCCCCTGCTCCGCGCCGGTGCCCGGATCCGGGCCTACGATCCGGAAGGAATGGCCGCCGCCCGCAAATATCTGCCCGATATCAGCTATATGGAAGGGGTCTATGAAACCTGCGTGGAGGCTGATGCCATCCTGATCCTGACCGAATGGAACCAGTTCCGGAATCTGGACATGGCGCGTATCAAGGCCGCCATGCGACCCCGGGCAGATGGCCGCTTCGTGTTCTGTGATTTTCGCAACATTTACGAGCCAGAAAAAATGCGGCAATCGGGCTTTCGTTACTTCGGCGTAGGACGGTGATTCGCATGGCAAACCCCCATATATTCCGGGAATACGACATTCGCGGCGTGGCCGGCAGTGATCTCACTCCGGCAGTGATGATCGACCTGGGTCGGGTCTTTGCAGCCCTGGCCCGGGAAGCCGGTGGTGCCAAATCCGATCCCCCGACAGTTGCCCTGGGACGCGACGGGCGTCTTTCCTCCCCGGAACTGGCCCAGGCACTGGCCACGGGTCTGGCCGAAGGGGGCATGGCAGTCATCGATGTGGGCCTGATCACCAGTCCCGGTCTCTACTTTGCCACCCACCATTTTCAGACCGATGCCGGCATCATGATCACCGGCAGCCATAATCCAAAAAATTACAACGGCCTGAAAATGATGCGCACCGGCAAACCCCTCTATGGCCCCGATATCCAGGCCATGCGCCACAAGCTGGAAAACGGGGGAGGTCCCAGGGTCCCGGGTGGATCCATCCGCTCCGAAACCATCCTGGAAACCTATCTGACCCGCATGACCGCAGATTTTCGTCCCGGACGCCCCATGAAAGTCATCATGGATTGCGGCAACGGTGCCGCCGGTGTTGTGGCCCCTTCCCTGTTGCAACGGCTGCCCGGCATCACCGGTGAAGTTCTCTTCGCCGAGGTGGACGGCAACTTTCCCAATCACCACCCCGATCCCACCCTGCCGGAAAATCTGGGACAGTTGCGGCAACGCATGCAGGAGACCGGGGCCGAACTTGGCATCGCCTTCGATGGCGACGGCGACCGCCTCGGTGCCCTGGATGAGTCCGGACGCATCGTCTGGGGGGATCGCATGATGATCCTGTTCGCCCGGCAACTGCTCCTGGAACGTCCCGGTGCCACGGTGCTGGGAGATGTCAAATGTTCGCAGTTGTTGTTTGACGCCATTGCCGCCGCCGGAGGCAAGCCGCTCATGTGGAAAACCGGCCACTCCGTCATCAAGGCCAAAATGCGGGAAACCGGTGCCCCCCTGGCCGGCGAAATGAGCGGACATCTCTTTTTTGCCGACCGTTGGTACGGATTTGACGATGCCGCCTATGCCGCAGTTCGTTTGATCGAACTTTTGGCGGCAACCCCCCTGTCTCTTTCAGCACGTTTGGCAGATCTGCCAACGCTTTTTGCCACGCCGGAATTGCGCATTGATTGCCCGGATGAGAGCAAATTCCAGGTGATGGAACGCATCCTGGCCACCCAGCAGGCCGCCGGCAGCGATTTGACCACCGTCGATGGCGTGCGCGTGCGTCTGCCGGATGGGGCCTGGTGGCTGTTGCGGGTTTCCAATACCCAGCCCGCCCTGGTGGCCCGCGTCGAAGCCAAAAGCCGTGCCCGTCTCATGGAAATCATCGCCGAACTGACCCGGTTGCTCGCCGCAGAAAACATTCCCTTCCCGCAGTGGCAAGAAGCGTGACATACAGCAGGATTGAAGATTGGCAAACCATTCCAATCAAGAAATCAGGAGTCCTGTTCCGTACTCCCTGAAAAAATGTTCGGAAAACCCCGGAGCCAATCATTGGTCAAGGGCATGAATGAACCGGTGTTGAATATTGATTTTTCTGGTCTCTCCCTGACAACGCCCCTGGTCTTGCTCTCCGGTTGCGTGGGGTTCGGTGAAGACCTTCTGGATCTGGAAGGGTTTGATTTCAGTCAGATTGGTGCCATCTGTCTGAAAGGGACCACCCTGGAACCCCGCCGGGGCAATCCGCCACATCGTCTGGCTGAAAC
>JADGCO010000007.1:0-14289 GCA_015228935.1 Magnetococcales bacterium
GGAGGAAGGGCTGTGCCCTTCCTCCTGGCGGGGTTTGGGGCGGAGCCCCAATAAATTCTTTCTTTCCAATTTTTTTTATCCAAGGGTTAATGGACAGCCTCTAACGGAGAAATATCCCCTGCCACCTCGAAAAGGGAATCCACCACCATGGAGCAAATCGAAGTCGCCAAAATCAAGCCCGGGCAAACCTTGACCCTGGAATTCGGCAACCGGGAAGCCGTCCTGACCAAACTCGATGAACCCAGAAAATTCAAGGTGGAAGAGTGGTTCCCGGAAGAGCAGGAGTTTTACATCCTCGACGACGCCATCGTCGAAGATGAACCCCTCCATTACAGCTTCGAACCCGTCACCATTCCCCTGGCCGAGGCCCTGGCCGAAGACCGACTCAATTTTGGACTATTCAAAAAAGTCAAGGATTTCATGGGACGCCCGGTCGGTGGCATCGAAATGGATGAGGAAGAGGAAGAAGATGCGGATGAGGAAGCCGATACCGCAAAAGGATCTGCCAACAAGGATTCCTGACGATTCTTGTGTTCTGCCGGAAGTGCTTTGACAAGGTTGGTTGCCAATGACGGTCGTCGTTCGATAAGCCTGAAATGCCTTGCCGATCATGGTTGCCAGTGACGGTCTGTGTTTGAAGAATGTCTGAAGAATGGGGGGCTGTCGTGAAAAAGGAACAAATCAAGACTGTTGCAGATATTCTCAATGAAAAGGGCGGCGAAGTCATCAGCACCACGCCAGAAACAACGCTCGCGGATGTCTGCAAAATTCTGCATGGAAAAAATATCGGCGTTGCCCTGGTCAAGGATCAAAAAGGGGCCCTTCTCGGGGTGATCTCGGAACGGGATATCATCCGGGGAATTGCCGAACAGGGCCTGAATATTTTGTGTCAAAAAGTGGGTGACCTCATGACCCGCAAGCTGGTGGTCTGTCGCCCCGACACCCCCCTCGATGCCGTTCTGGGCAGCATGACCGGCCACTGTTTCCGGCATTTGCCAGTCATGGATGGCGAACAGTTGCTGGGTATGATCAGCATTCGGGACGTGGTGAAAACCCGCCTGGCCGATCTGGAAAGTGAAGCCAAATTCATGCGAGAGTACATCCAGGGCATTACTGGTTGAGGGCACCTCAGTCACACACACCGGAGTATTATTTGATCAAGGTAAACCGCTTTAATGATGTGGCCCGGGACACCCTGGATGAGTGGAATTTTTTTCTGGTCCAATCGACCTATGGCATCGGCAAGTTGGAAGGTTTTCAGGAGGGACGGCAGGCAGGTTTGCGGGATGGGATCATATTGATGTTGACGCGCCAGTTGCAAAGTCGCTTTGGTCAGGTACCAGCCTGGGCTGTTGAAAAAATGGCCAGGGCCGAATTGGCCGTTCTGGAAGAATGGTCGCTCCGAATTTCTGTTGCCGGATCACTGGATGAGGTATTTGCGGACAGGGTGTGATGCCTCGAAAAATGGCAGAAGCAGCACGGGTTACGGCTTCTCCAGTCGGGCGATATAATCTGCCGGAACGGCCTCCAGGTCGCGCAGATGCACAGCCCCTCCATCAAGGCCCACCACACGGCTGAGGCTGATGGCTCTTTTGCTGACGCGCAGGAAGGCTTGCCAAAAGGCCTTTGGTACGCTGGCGTGGCCGTTTGCATTGACCTCGAACATGTAGGCTTGCCGAGGCTCAACCTGAAACACCACCCGAAGTTCGGTCAGATTTTCGGCAGTCAGGGTGAAAGAGTCTCCGGGACGCGATGCTGTCGATCCCATCAGTTGCTCGACGGAAAAATCAAGATCCCCTTTTTCATCGAGCTGATAGAGAAAACGCCCTGCTGATTGTCCCTTGCCTGGTGTCATTGTCTGGTAGGGAGATGTGACAAGCCGGTTCATCGGTTTGAGCCATTGGGAAAACGGTGCCATTCCGGAATGTGAGGTCGGGACAGCGACCTTGTTGAGCGAACCTGCCCCAGAAACCGGGGGGATGATCGGCTCCGGCTTGGCTCCCGACTCCGCAGACAATGTGGCCATTTTCGTGTTGACCAAACCCGCACCAGGATCCGGGATCACCGGCTCCGGTCTGGTGACTCCCGAGTCCGCTGACAATGTGGCCATTTTCGTATTGACCGAACCCGCACCAGGATCCGGGATGACCGGCTCCGGCCTGACTCCCGAGTCCGCAGACAATGGAACAGATATGCCATGCATGGGATTTGAACCAGGACCAGGAGTGGGACCAGGAGCAGGACCAGGAGTGGGACCAAGAGTGGGACCAGGAGCAGGACCAGAACTGGAACTGGAACTGGGGCTGGGACCTGGGCTGTAACTGGAACCGGGACTTGAACCTGGACCCGAAACCGGCACCGAGCCAGGACCAGATCCAGATCCAGAAATGAGACCGGAACCAGCACCATGACTGGAATCCGGCAAGGTCACGCGGGACACCAACCCGGATCCGGCTGCGATGACTGGTTTGGGATCTTTTATTTGCATCTCCTGGTACTTGACCATCGCCAGAAACGAAGCCCCGAACAATCCGCCCGCCGTCAGGACTCCAAGAAGCACCCGGGGAAACCGTTTCTCTTGATTCAACAGAGCCTGCTGGCGTTCACCAAGCCTGGTTTGTTCTTCCCGGGCACGCGCACGCTTTTCGCGGGTTCTGGCTTCACGAGCCTTGGCTCTTGCAGCCTTGGCAGCCAGCGCTTCCGCTTCCCGGGCCTTGCGATCCATGGTATCCCCGGCTTCGTCGGCCCCGGCTTCCTGATCCCGGGTTTCCTGAACCATGGTTTTCCAGGTTTCCTGATCCTCGGTTTCCGGATCCAGGGAAGTTCCCGCAATGGCAGCCCGCAGGGCACCGGCTTCGGCCTCGATATCCACGGCACCACTGATGGCATTATCGATCAGGAGACTCCGCAGCAAGGTCGTCCCGGCACGCAGAGCCGCCATGTTGGATGCGTTGGGCAGGATATCCTGATAAAGGAGCTGTTCGGCCAGGGTTTTCAACAGATGACTCAACTGGCGAATGTTCTCCCGGTCAATGGCATCGGCCGCGTCATGGATCTCACGAAAAGTATTAAAAATTCTCTTTCTGGCTACCGTGGACTTGTCCGGGTCGGGTTCACCCAGGAGTTCGATGTCGTTCAGGGTGGTAAACAATTGGCGCAGGGCACCCTGGGCAAACTGGTCCAGTTTCACCAAATCTCTTTGCAACATGGCAGGATCACCAGATTTCAGAATTCAGAATTCAAACCATTTTACCTTGCGGCAGCAGGACGGTCACTGTGGTTCCTTCGGCTTCCGATGTCTGCATGCGGATCTCCCCTTTCTGGGTTTTGGCAATCAGCATGGCAGAATAGGTTCCCAGACCGGTTCCGGTTGCCTTGCCGGCGGTCACATATTTATCAAAAAACCGGGCGCGTATCGCCTCCGGGACAACCCCGAAATTGTGTATGGCAACGGTCGCCATCGCCTCACTGGCCACGGTGATGGTGATGGGGTGTTTCCTGGGAGAGGCTTCGACGGCATTCTTGAGCAGGTTGGCAAACATGGAGTAACTGAGCAGCTCCTCACCTTCAGCCATACAGGTGTCCTGAGCCTCAGCAGGCCGCATCCCTGCCTGAAGGCGCAATTCGATCTGCCTGGTTTTGATCTGGCTGTCGATGTCGGACAGAATCGTCCGAATGAGAGAGAACAACTCCACAGGCTCGGGAGTCAATTGGTAGGTTCCTTTTTCCATCTTCAACATGCCCAGGGAGAGGTTGACCATATTGATCGCCCGGTAGCCCAGATCACTGATGATTTTTATGGATTCCTTTTGCTCCGCCGACAGGGAACCGTCCTGCAACAGGAGATCGGCAAAACCGATGATGCCGTTGATGGGAGATTTCAGGTCATGCCGGGTAATGTGATCGACATCTTTCCGCATTTCTTCGGTCGCTTTCAGGACAGCCAACTCTTCCCTGGCAAGGGATGCGGCTTTTTCTTCGGTCAAGTCACGGGAATAACCGACCGCCCCCATCACTTGGCCATTTTTGTCCCGCAACAGCAAGGCCATGACCCGGGCCGGAAACAGTTCGCCATTTTTTTTGCGGCCCATGATCTCCCCGACAAACCGGCCCTGCGTCCGCATCATTTCACCAACTTTTTCAAATTCTTCCGGGTTACCGTACAGCGCGGCGATCGACATGTCGGCCATTTCGAGTGGCGTATAATTGTAGACCTTCTGGGCAGCCTTGTTGAACACCTTGACTTTGCGTTGGGCATCCACGGAGACGATCATGTCGGCGCTTAAATCGATGATGGCGTCCGTGTATTCGGCTTCCTGGGACAGAAGGTCGATGGATGCTGCCTGAAATCTGCGGTCATCCTGGGTCATGCAAATGTTCCACCGGTCCCCGGATGCCCCTGCCTGCTGGACGGAATTGGTCCTCTCGGGGGTGAACATGACGACCCGGCATGCCGGAACTTGGATCTCTTCTCCGGTATGGTGGATCCGGACAACACGTGCCTGTCGATCAACGGTGGAAAAAATACCAAAGCCTTCAATCAGGACATCCTGCCCTGCTTCCAACGTTCTTTGGATATTGCGTATCGCCGACCTGACGGCACTGCTCGCCTGATCCAGGCTCAATCCGGTATCCTGGGCCACTTTTTCAATAAGTTCCGACCTGTCCATTGTTCATTTCCCTGGCCATGGTCTGCAAATCGGACACAACAGGCAGGAAGTTGACCACCTTTTCAATTGATGACTCAAAACGCTGCCCGGCACCTGGTTTGCTGTTTGCAGAAATGTTTCTGGGACAGTTTTTCATTATTTGCAATAAATGTACACCATTCAAATCGGATGCCGTCCGGTTGCCAAAACCAAACGGACCGGACCGAACGTCCGTTCAAATCGGATGCCGTCCGGTTGCCAAAACCAAACGGACCGGACCGAACGTCCGTCGATGAGGCAGGGCCACACCCAGGCTTTGGATGGCGGCCACATGCTCCCGGGTTGGATACCCTTTATTGCGTTCCCAGCCATAGCCCGGATAGGCATGGGCCAGGTCATCCATGAGGGTATCCCGGGTGACCTTGGCCAGGATTGAAGCGGCGGCGATGGAGGCGCTCAGGGTGTCGCCTTTCACCACGGCCCGGGCGGCACAGGGGAGAGCGGGCGGAACATCGCGCCCGTCTATCAGGAGAAAATCAGGCCGGAACAAATCAGACTGGGACAAATCAGGCTGAAAAGGACCCAACTGGGATAAATCAGACCGGGACGAATCAGGCCGGGATGTATCAGGCCGGAAATCAGACCGGGATGTATCAGGCCGGAGATCAGGCCGGGATGTATCAGGCCGGAGATCAGGCCGGGGCAGACAACACCGAAAATTCGCCACCGCCCGCACCATGGCCAGCAACGACGCCTGACGAATGTTGAGACGATCAATCTCAGCCACATCCGCCATGCCGATCCCGATCCCGACAGCCCGCTCGCCAATCAACCGCGCCAACGACAGCCGCTGATCGGAAGTCAGTTGTTTGGAATCATTCAGGCCATCCGGGGCCGTCGCCTGGTCGAGAACAACCGCTGCTGCGACCACCGGTCCAGCCAGGGGACCCCGTCCGGCCTCGTCCACGCCGCCAACCAGCCGATACCCGGCCTGGAAAAGTTCGTTTTCCAGGTGAAAATCGGGCAGCGAGGTGCCGGGGTGGGGATCCTTTGGGTGGGATTTGGATTTCAGTCCCGTTTTTCCTTGATGCGGGTCGCCTTGCCGGTACGATCACGCTGGTAGTAGAGCTTGGCGCGGCGCACCCGTCCTTTGCGGGCGACCTCGATTTTTTCCAGGCGCGGGGAGTGGAGCGGGAAGACCCGTTCGACCCCTTCGCCGAAGGAGACCTTGCGCACCGTGAAGGTGGAGCGGGATCCGGCGTTATGGCGACCGATGCAAACCCCTTCATAGACCTGCACCCGTTCCCGATTGCCTTCCACGACTTTGACGTGGACCCGCAGGGTATCCCCGGGGCTGAAATCGGGCATTTCCTTGATCATGGCTTGTTCGAATGTTTGCAACACGTTCATTTAGACTTCCCTCCCAACGTCGATCCCGCAATCCTGCGTATTCTTTTCTTCAGATTCCTGGTGCATGGCATCCAGATCCTGTACCAGCGCCCTGACCAGGCGATGTTCGGCTTTGGTCAGGGAGACTCCGTGCAGCAGATCAGGACGGCGCAGCATGGTTCGCAACAGAGACTGTCGCCGCCGCCACTCTGCCACGGCACCATGGTGGCCGGAGCGCAAGATGGGCGGCACTGGCCGACCGGCCCAATTCCACGGTCGTGTATAGTGTGGGTGATCCAACACTCCTTGGTAAAACGAGTCTGCCTGGCAGCTTTCGGCATCGCCGAGGACTCCCGGCACGAGGCGGGCGACGGCGTCCACCACGGCCATGGCGGCAATTTCGCCACCGGTCAAGACAAAATCCCCGAGAGACATTTCTTCATCCACCCGGGCCTGGGTAAATCGTTCATCCACCCCTTCATAATGGCCGCACACCAGAACGACATGGGACAATCGGGCCACTCTTTGGGCATCCTTCTGGGTGAAGGTTTTGCCTTGGGGGGTCAGCATGATCACATGTCCCGGGAAGTCTGCCGTGGCGTGAGCCAGTGCCCGGTCCAGGACATCGGGGCGGAGGACCATACCGGGTCCGCCACCGTAAGGAGCATCATCCACCTGTCGGTGCGGTGGGGGGGCGAAATCCCGAATCTGCACCAGACGTACCGACAACACATTGCGCTCTTGTGCCCGGCCCAGGATGGATCTGGTCAGGACTCCGGTAAACATATCCGGGAACAGGGTCAGAATGGTGAAGCAGAGGGGCGCATTCTGCTGGTCATCCACCAGGGTTACCTTCCTTGTTTATTACAGACCGGGCATCAGCGCAACCGTGACAATCTGTTGCGGCAGATCGACCATTTTGACCACGTCGCGGGTGAAAGGCAGGAGCCGTTCCCCGGCATCAGGCGTGGTCAGGATCATCACATCGTTGGCACCGGTGGCCATCATGGCTTGAACCCTGCCCAGTTCTTCGCCCTGTTCGGAGACCACGCGACACCCTTCCAGATCGGCCCAGTAGTAGTCCCCTTCTGCGGGTTCGGGCAGGAGGGTGCGTTCGATCAGCACCTGGACACCCGAGAGACGTTGCGCATCCTCCCGGGAGGTCACTTCGGCCAGGCGCACCACGACCACTTTTTCGCCCTGTCGCCGTCCCGACACCACGGAGACCTTCCGGGGAGGCGACCCGGAGGGGAGTTTCAGATGCCACGCAGGAAACTCCAGGAGACGTTCCGGGGTTTCGGTAAACGTTTGCACCCGAACCTCGCCCTGCACCCCATGGGCACCGACCAGACGCCCGAGCGTCAGCCAACGGACATCCTGGTCTGCCATGGATCAGGGTGCGGTTTGGGGGCGAACCGGTTGGATGCCGGCCAGTTTGATCAGCTTGGCAACGATATCGGAGGGTTGCGCTCCCAAACCCAGCCAATGGGAGATGCGTTCCGCCTTCAAGGTCGCCTTGTCTGACTCTTTGCCGGGATCGTAGGTACCCAGTTTTTCCAGGTAGCGGCCATCCCGGGGCATTCTCTGATCCGCCGCGACAACGGCGTAAAAGGGACGTTTTTTGGATCCTCTCCGCTGCAATCGGATGCGTACAGCCATACCGTGTCCTCTGTTTCCTTTCAAAATCCGGGACCAGCGCCCGGCCATCTTGTGGTTGGGAAAAACCGCTCAAACCAACTCCGGAAAAAGCGTTACATTATTATCGAAGTCGTTCACCCCGTCAAGGTTCCTTTTCAGGTCGTCTTGAAAAGGTACCAGTTGCCTGCCAGCCGTTCCACCATGATGTATGCATCGGGGGTCATGGCAGGGGGCTGTTTGCCATCCGGGACAAAGAGAAAGCCGACGCTGTTGTCCAGGATGCCACCGATGGTGATTTCCACCCAGCCGGCATCCAGATCCAGTTTGGCCGAGGTCAGGAAAAGCTGGCGCGCCATCCTGGTGACAGCCGCCGTTTGTCGGGCCATGGCATGGTTGGCGAGGTCGGTGAGACGCTCTTTGTTGGATTTGAAATAGTCGGCCAGTTCCACATCCCCCAGCGCGGTCAGGCGCATGTTTTGATACCTCCACTCCTCGTCGTCGGAACGATGCTGTTTGCCTTCCAGCTCCTGCAAGACAATCCAGAATGGACCGTACAAGGCAAGACAACGCACGGCACCGAGTTTCCAGACTCCCTGCTCGTAACGCAAAAAGGAGTACCAATCTCTCACATGATTGCCGGCTCTCATGGTCGTCGCATACACCGCATGTTCGGCATTCCGGAACAGGGAACGGCTTTGAATCCGGGCTTCCCGGGGTGACTGTTCACCGACCGTGGTTCGCTGCAAACAGCAGCGGGTCATTTCGCCGGTGTAAACCTCGGCCTTGTTGGCAATACCATCTGGTCCATAAAACCCCTGTAACAACGCCTCAATGGTGTCGGCCTGCACATCTCCCCAGGAAAGCAGGCACAACAAACCCGACAAAGCAACCCATATTCGCATGGTCATTCCCTCTGTAACTGGTTATGTCCACACCCATCCCGGTATCGATACCCGATTTTCTTCCCTCTCACCACCCCTGGACATGGGCGACGATTTGTGCTGAAACTCCCTGGCACCCAATATGAACACGGTTGCAGATAATAACAACATTTTACAGGGAAAGGAGACCATCATGGCCGAGGAACCGCAGGCAGATTTTTGCAAATCTCTGGACAGCTATTGGCGCTACGACCATTTGATCAAAACCTGTGCCCCGGTGGATCCCATCACCACGGCGGTTGTCCATCCCTGTGATGTCGAATCCATCCTGAGTCTCGTCCAGGCATCGCAAGAGCAATTGATCACGCCCATCCTGATCGGACCGGAGCGGAAAATCCGCGAGGCCGCCGACAAGGCCAAGATGGATATTTCCGCCTTCGAGTTGATTTCCGTAGCCCACAGCCACGATGCAGCGGAAAAAGCCGTGGCCATGGCCCGGGCCGGTCAGGTGGAGTCGCTCATGAAGGGGAGCCTGCACACCGACGAACTCATGGGCGAAGTGGTGCGCAAGGATGTCGGTCTGCGCACGGAACGCCGTATCAGCCATGTGTTTCTCATGGACATTCCCGATTTTCCCCGCCCGCTTCTGATCACGGATGCGGCAGTCAATATCTACCCGGATCTGTGGACCAAAAGAGACATTTGTCAAAATGCCATCGATCTGGCCATCGACATGGGCATCACCAACCCGCGTGTGGCCATTTTGTCGGCGGTGGAAACCATCAATCCCGACATGCCCTCCACCATCGAGGCTGCCGCCCTCTCCAAAATGGCGGATCGGGGGCAAATCACCGGCGGCCTGGTGGATGGTCCGTTCGGCTATGACAATGCCATCAGCGTGGAAGCGGCCAAGACCAAGGGAGTCAAGGGTCCGGTGGCTGGCAATGCCGACATTCTGCTCGTGCCAGACCTGGAAGCCGGCAACATTCTGGCCAAACAGTTGACCTACTTTGCCAAGGCAGAGGGAGCCGGGATTGTGCTGGGGGCGCGGGTGCCCATCATCCTGACCAGCCGGTCGGACAAGGCCCACACCCGCCTTGCCTCCTGCGCCGTGGCCGTTCGTGTCGTGGAAGCCCGTCAACGCCGAGCCAGAAAAGCCGCCAAGGATTTGCTCTAGGCCGCGTCTGTTTCGAAGTGTGCAGTTCCGCCGACCATCGTTGCCCAGGATGTTCATTCATGCCCACCATACTCGTCATCAATGCCGGTTCATCCAGCCTCAAGTTTACCGTCTTTGCGAATGATCGCGATGAACCCCGGCGTACCCTGTACGGTCAGATTGAACGCATCACCACCCGGCCCCGGTTTGCTGCCCATGGCCCGGAGGGAACCCTGGCCAGGGATCTGGATCTGGGTGAACAACGTATTGGGCATGAAGCCTGTCTGGGTTTTTTGCTGGATTGGTTGAAAAGCCATACGACGCTCGATGCCGCCGGTCACCGGGTGGTGCATGGCGGCATCCATTTTCGGCAGCCGGTCCGCATCACGCCCGATATTCTCCAGGAACTGGCCACCCTGACCCCCCTGGCCCCTTTGCACCAACCCCACAACCTGGCCGCCATCCGTGCCCTGGAACGCATCTATCCCGGCCTGCCGCAGGTGGCCTGTTTCGATACCGCCTTCCACGCCAACAAACCCCCAGTGGCCGCCATTTTTCCGCTACCCCGGGAGCTGACCGCCTCGGGAATCCGCCGGTACGGCTTTCATGGACTCTCTTACGAGTATATTGCCCGGGTGTTGCCCAGGGTGGCCCCGGAAATTGCCCGGGGACGGGTGGTGGTGGCCCATCTGGGCAGCGGGGCCAGCATGTGTGCCATGCGTGATGGGTGTGGCATCGAAACCACCATGGGCCTCTCCACCGTCGATGGCCTGATCATGGGGACCCGTTGCGGCTCCATCGATCCCGGCGTCATCATGTTTCTGGCCCAGGAACGCGGCTTGTCCCTGGATGAAATCCGGGAGATTCTCTACAACCGTTCCGGCCTGCTGGGGGTCTCCGGCCTCAGCAACGACATGCGGGAACTCCTGAACAGCTCCGACCCCAATGCCATCCTGGCCGTGGACCTGTTCATCTATCGAATCCGGCAACAAATCGGTTCCCTGGCCGCCTCCCTGGAAGGGATCGACGGCCTGGTCTTCACCGCCGGCATCGGCGAACACGCCCCCCTCATCCGGCAGCGCCTCATCACCGCCTCGGCCTGGCTGGGCATGCAGATCGATCCGGTCGCCAATGCCGCCGGTGGTCCCCGCCTGACCACCCCGGAAAGTCCGGTTTCCGCCTGGATGATCCCCACCAATGAAGAAATGATGATCGCCATCCATACCCGGGATACCCTGAGTGAAACCAAACAATCTTGACCAATAGATTCAATATTTTACAGGAGATGAATTCTCCATGACCATCACGTCCCTTGAAATACATGATGGTGATTGGCATTTGCAGGAAACGTGTTTCAACACCCTCAATCTGCTGGTAGGAATCTCAGGTGTTGGAAAAAGCAGACTTCTCAAGGCAATACAAAAAATTTGCCGGGCAGGCATCGTTGGTATGGATGGCTTGCATGAATATTATGATTATTCTGATTGTTCTTGGGCAATCAGTTTCAATGTTGATGGCCAACATTATCGTTGGAAAGCAAATACTTCTACAAATTGCAAAATTCCAGAAACAGACAACTCGCCCAGAGGACTTCTCAGAAGTCCCATATTTTTATACGAGTCAATCGAATTAAATGAAACATTGTGCATTTCAAGAAATTATTCAGAGGGAATATTTTTATTTAACGAAATGCCTTTACCAAAATTAAAATGGACAGAAAGCGCAATTTCAATTTTAAGAAACGAGCCTGGCATAAGTAAAATTTACAGAACCATTAAAAGAATAAACGCAAGCAATGAAATCAATAATTGGCATAGTGTTGACTACGGTTGCAAAATACCAACATACAACACACTACTCGACATTCAATCAGATGTAAACACTCCTCTGATTATTAAGTTTTTTTGCATGCGAGATAAATTTGTTGATCATTTTAACGAAATTAAATATGATTTTGTAAACATATTTCCGTTTGTTGAAGATATCGCTGTAAAAAAAACTATTTCATTCAAAAACAAGCATAACATCCATGACGGTTATTATTTCATCGCAATCAAGGAAATCAATACTGATAAATGGATATCTGGTAAAGATATCTCGACAGGGATGCTCCGCACGTTAAAGATAATATTGGAATTATTCCTGGCTCCAAAAGGATCTGTCTTTCTGATTGACGAATTCGAAAACAGTTTAGGCGTCAACTGCCTGCCACAGGTTGCAGAAGCCGTCAGGACACGTCAGGGAGAAATACAATTTTTCCTGACCAGTCATCACCCCTATGTGATCAACAACATACCCTGGAATTGCTGGAAAGTGGTCACCCGTCAAGGCAGTAATGTCACGATCCGCAATGCCCAACAAATCCCGGAATTGCAAACAGCCTCCTCAATGGATCGCTTCTTCCTGCTCCTTAATTCGGAAAGCTATCGGGAGGGCATTCAATGAATTCGTATTTTCTACAGCAAATCGCGTCCGGGGGCGGTACTCGACTCGAAGAGAATTATCGCAGAGGCTGTCCATGAACTCTCGGATAAAAAAAATTGGAAAGAAAGATTTTATTGGGGATCCGCCCCAAACCCCGCCAAGAGGAAGGGCACAGCCCTTCCTCCTGGACCTCTATCCCAGTCTTTCATTCGTTTTTTTTGAAATCAACAAGTTATTAGACAGCCACTCAAGGAACTGGCCGGACGGTGCCGGGCGACAGGGCATTTGCCCAGTTTGGCGACCCTGCTCAATACCTGGGAAAACCTGGGGGGAAGGGTTCCCGGTTTCAGGGGTTGAACGAAAACGGCGGAACCCGGTCGGCGTCCTTCCTTGGACGCCGACCCCAGTGGTTCCCCGTCAACCCCACACCTGCGTTGTCCGTTCTGGAACATCCGGTTCCTGGAACGAACCTTTTGAAAAGGCCATCCGTGACCTTTTCCGGGCAGGCCGCCGGGCCGACGACGCCACAATCCTGCCGTCGGTGATCCATTGTACCTGACCAACCAGCGGCGCTCCTTCCCTGGAACGCCCGGGGCCGCAATCCTTGCGCCCCGCAGAAGAGTTCAGTGATGCAGGACCTGTTGCTGCATCAACATCAACACCGGTTGCACCGTCACCCAATAGAGCAACACCCCACCGGGAACATGAACCAACCAGAGACGCAGCCACTCTTGCCATTTCATCGCTGTCACTCCTCTTCAAAAGCATGTGTCTCGTCCTCATCCTTGAGACCTTGACGGTGGGCCATCCCTGCCCTCCGGCTTTTGTCCTATTGTATGAAATTATTGTGCCAACTTGGAAAATAGACCCTGAACTCAAACAGGGAGGCTCTCCCGGGAAAAAAAAGCCCCGTCCAGACAACTGACGGGGCTGCCCAGAAACGATTTCCCACCGGCGAGGGTGATTCGGGGTGGGAATCATGACAATCAACTTGGTTGGGGGACTGAATTATTGCAGGCGTCCGCGTTGGACCTGGAGTTTTTCCAGGGTCCCTTTGGTGCTGGCCGGGATTCCATCCCCGGAGCCATGCCACCAGCCACGCACATTGGCTTGCGACGTTTGCAGATCCCTGGCCAGAGCCCGGATATAGACAGGCGGAATCAGGCCTTCTCCATACAAACATCCCGCGATTTGTTGCAGTTCATGCACGGTCACAGGTCACTCTCCCTCCTTGGAAATCAGGCCAATCCATTGAAAAAACCGGCCTTTAACCTGCCGGGGCAATCCCGCATCCCTGGGGAAACCCGGCACCTGGCGACTGTCACGCAATTTTCCTGCCATTTATGACAGGTCCTGTGGCAAGGCCCGTCCGGGACAAAGAACATTCGCATATGCCGACCTGTTGGCGCTTTTGCCAATATTTTGTCGTCGGGACCGATTTCCTGCCCCCCACGGTACGACCCGAGGATCCCTCTTTCTTTTTTGCGCAACGTCATGTATCAAGGTTGGGAGCGACCGGGGATCGAATTCAATCCTGTCCGGGACAATTCATGGGCCAGATTATTCAAGGTGAGGCGGCAAAATGGCATTTTTTAACAAGAATAAAGATGATCAACCCAGGATTGCCTCACCCGTGACAGCGGTCAAAAGCGAGCCACCCGCCAAAATTGAGCCACCCGCCAAAATTGAGCCATCCGCCAAAATTGAGCCGCCCACCCAAGGTGAGTCATCCAGGGAAGGACCATCCAAGGGCAACACCATCAGCAAAATTGCATCGCCCATGCAAGCGGCCAATAGCGGACCACCCGAGGTCGATACCGGCCAGACAACAGTCATTGCCTTTGGAACCCGGATCAAAGGCGAGATGGAAGCGCGTGGCACGTTGCAGGTGGATGGTGACGTGGACGGTCAGATTGTCACGGAACACCTTGTCACCATCAGCAAAACCGGACGTGTCGAAGGGACTCTCCGTGCCCGGAAACTCGTGATCCTTGGCTATTTTCATGGCCAGGCGGAGTGCGATGAGATTGAAATCCTGGCTGGCGGTCATGTCACCGGACAGGTTTTGTCAACAATCATGATGGTCGAGCGCGGAAGTTGTTTTGCCGGGGAGAGCCGGATCAAGGAACCGACCCCCCAATCAAGCAAGGAA
>JADGCO010000007.1:14388-76041 GCA_015228935.1 Magnetococcales bacterium
ACCGGCTCCCCAATCAAGCAAGGAACCGGCTCCCCAATCAAGCAAGGAACCGGCTCCCCAATCAAGCAAGGAACCGGCTTCCGAATCAAACAAGGAACCGGCTCCCCAATCAAGCAAGGAACCGGCTCCTGAAAAAAACGCAGATCCGGCAACCAGGAAACCAGAAGATCAGATGCCCGGAAAGAAAAAGGAGACAGAGGCAACCTCGACGGCATCCCCGGTCCCACCGGCCCCTCAGGCAACCCCACCTGCAATGCCCCCTCCGGCGTCAACCCCCTCCCCCGCTCCAGCAGCGGTCCGCAAAGAAACCAGCTACTCCAACAGCGACCTCTTGATTGACACCGAACCTTCCACCCCGGTCAAAAAGAAAAAGTAGAATACAATACGATCAACCGTGCAGGGCGCGCTGCACCAGCCAGCCAATCACTTCAGACCGGGAGCCGCCACCCAGTTTTTTGGCCACAGTATCCAGGTCCCGGACCAGATCCTCACTCAACATCACATTGACCTGGGCGTTTTTGTCGATCACGTAAAAAACTTCGACGAAGAAAGGCTCTTCCTGCAAACGAAAAAATTTGCGGATGCTTTCCAGATCGCTTCGGTAGTCCACTTCATAATCAGCGCCGACAATCACGGTCGGCGGCGTCAGGTTGATCTGACCACAGTTGGCAAACCCTTCCATGCGCGTTTGAATGCCACCGGAAATCATATTGCCCAGTTCGGCAAAACCGTCCCTGGCCTCATCCGTCAGGGTGCGATACCCCTCACCGGAAAGGGCACCGGCCAGAATCCGTGCCACCTTGTTGGAAGTGACCAGACGCACGCCACCATTAAAGCCCCCATTCATGCCCACCATGGCCGAGGCCTCGGCCCGGGCCGCCACATGGGGCACATCCGAGGGTTTGGCCACCCCCTGGGCGGGCACCACATCCAGAAACAACATGGTATTGACAATCTCCATGACCGAATCTTCCGCAGCCTGGAGAATCAAATTCTTCAGTTCAGGTTTCATCTCCTCCCCCTCCTCCCCTGCCCCACACAAGCAGCCAGGGGCTGCCCCCCAACAGATATCATGCAGTACGGCATCAATCCAACCCCGCGCCACTCCCTCCCAGACCGATACCAGCCGTCTGGAATATTTCACTGTTGGCGGTGCTGATCCTCTGGATGCTCTGGATCATTTCCCCGGCGGTACTGGTCGCTTCCGACGCATTGGATTGGATTTCATCCACCCGCTCGGCAATCATGTTGGTGGCCTCGGCGGTCTGCCGGGAGAGATCCTTCACTTCGTTGGCCACCACGGCAAACCCCTTGCCCGCCTCACCTGCACCGGCAGCTTCGATGGAGGCATTCAAAGCCAGCATGTTGGTCTGTCCGGCAATGTTTTTGATCACCTTGACCGCCTTGCCGATTTCCTGACTCGACACGGCCAGTTTTTCGATCACGGCAAAATTGCTGCGGGCATGCTGAATCGCCTGTTCCAGTTCCCGATTGGTCTCTTCAGCCTTGCGATACAAGGCATCAACCAGCGCCTGTGCCTCTTCCAGTGTACCCACTTTCTTGGCCATAAACTCTCTGCCTCCCGGATCCCTGTTGGAAAGAAGGGTATATGGTACCGACTTCACCGGTCCAGGTAAATTGCTTTTGATCCTCCCGGCAATCTGGACGAACAAAAAGTTGGAATGGGAAAAACAGAGAGATCAAAGTGGTCGCGATTCAAAGGCTGGAGGCTGAAGAGATCGGTGAAAACTCCAGCCAGAAAGTCACCGGTCCGTCATTCACCAGCTCCACGTCCATATGTGCGCCGAACACACCCCGTTGCACAACGACGCCTTCGCCTTCCAAAAACGCACAGAAACGATTGAACAGAGGTTCCGCAACCTCCGGAACCTCGGCCCCCCCCAGGGAGGGGCGATACCCTTTTTTCAAATCAGCCGCCAGCGTGAACTGGGAGACGGCCAGAATTTTTCCCTGGATATCCCGGCAGGAGAGGTTCATGCGTTCCCGGGCATCGGCGAAGATGCGCAAACCGGCCACTTTGCGGGCGGCACGCTGTGCATCTTCCTCGCCATCCCCGCGTTCCACGGCCACAAATACCAGGATGCCCTGACCAATCCGTGCCACTTCCGCACCAGCGACCCGCACCGCCGCCTGCGAAACCCGTTGCACGAGCAGGCGCATCGCCCGTCAACCCGGTTGCAGAGCTGCGGCAACAGCCGCCAAAATTTCCTGGGATGTAAACGGTTTGGCAACCATGATGCAGGCCCCCAACCGTCTGGCAACATCCAGGCTCGTTTCTGCGGTGAGAACCCGCCCCCCACCCGACAAGGCAATGATGCGCATCCGGGGTTCCAGGGTTTGCAGTTCCCGGATCACACCGACACCATCCAGTTCCGGCATCAGCAGATCGGTGATCACCACATCAGGCCGCATCTCCTTGTAAAGAGCCATGCCGGCACGACCGTCAGGTGCCACGCGCACCGTGTGCCCTTCTTCCAGCAAGATTGCCGACAACAATTGACGAATGACAGGATCATCATCCATGACGAGAATCTGCGCCACGCTCCACCTCCCTGCCCCCACCCTTTGTACGACTATCCGTTGCGTTCTTTTTCCACTCTGGAGCAAAACACGTATCCGGCACTCCGCACCGTTTTGATCAATTGTGGTGTACGCGGATCATCATGCAACCGGCGTCGCAGCCGGCTGACCTGCATATCGATGGTGCGATCAAAATGGTCGGTTCCGCGACCCTGGGTCAAGTCCAACAATTGATCACGCGACAACACCCGATTGGGATGATTCAAAAAGATGCTCAACAAGAGGTACTCACTCCCTGTCAAAGCCACCGACACCCCTTCTGGAGAGGTGAGATTCCGGGAAAGGGCATCCAGTTTCCAGCCCGAGAAAGCATAGATGATGTCATCGAGATCTTCGGATTTTTGCTCCGGGGACAATCGAGTCCGTCGCAAGACACTTTTGACCCGAGCCAACAATTCACGCGGATGAAAAGGCTTGGGCAGATAATCATCAGCCCCCATTTCCAGGCCAATGATCCGATCCATCTCTTCGCCTTTGGAACTGAGGATGATGACTGGAATGCTGGAGCGGGCACGCAGATTCCGGCAGAGTACCAGACCATCTTCTCCGGGCAGGACAAGATCGAGAATGATCAGGTCCACCTGTTCAACACCACGCTCCAAACCCCGCCCATCCGGGGATGTGGTGACACGATACCCCTCTTTTTCCAGACAACTCCCCACGAGCTTCCGTATATCCGGGTCGTCATCAACCACCAGAATATGGCTTGCGGATTCCATGGTCATTCAGGTCCTGGACACCGGACACGGAGATGTGAATCAAGAGGCATCGGTTCAATCATAGCAGACTTCCACCCGTTGCAGGTACGCCACCAATTCGTCAATTTCATGTGAAATTTCAGAAATATGCCCATCTCTGGCAGCATTTTCCACCTTGCGGCCGATCTCCGTGATCACATCAAACCCGTAACCCGCCCCGGACCCTTTCATGCGATGACCGATAATCCGGAGACCATTCACGTCATTTGCCAGTATGGCTTGGCGCATGACATCCACATCGCGCCACCGATTTTGGATATATCCCGGGACGATCTCTGCCAGATCCTTGTCAATGCGAACCAATATTTTTTCGGTATCTGCTCCCATGGAACACCCCCCATTCGCATTTGTTAACCGCCTGATCATCGGAAAACAAAATCAAAAAAGCAATTTTCAACTGATAGACGGCAATCACTGAAAAAAAATGAAAGTCCCCTTGCAAAAAAGGTTGGGTCGTTAAAAATGCCCCGGTTTCTTCGTCGCGTCAAGTTCCTCTTGCACAACCTGCTGCAACTTTTGGCGGATCATGGCTTCTGCACCCGGCATATCGCCACCCAGGAAGCGCTCTGCCACTCCACCTTCGAGGATACTCTGCCAAAAACGCCCTCGTTCTGATAGATTCGGAAGATGTGTCGAGATGGTTTGCCGCCAGGCACCGAGCCATGTTGCCAGTGCCCCCATATGTTCAGGAAGCGCCTTGGCAATATGACGCCGCAGATAACCGGCCAATGCCGGACTGGCTCCACCCGTTGAAAAAGCCACTGTTACCGGATCCCGATGGATGACTGCCGGCCACAAAGCGGAACAATACTGGCGTTGATCGACGACATTCATGAAAATCTGGCGTCGTTGTGCCTCGGCCTGGACTGTCGAGTTGAGGATCGGATCGGTCGAGGTACTCAAGACAAACCATATCCCATTCAGGTGATCTGGACGAAATTGTTCCTGTGACCATTGCAAAGATCCATCGGCCACTCTTGTTGCCAGAGATGGATCGATTTTTTCAGCCAGAATGAGGACTTGCGCCTGGGCGAGCAGCAGTGCCCCAACTTTGGGCACGGCCTCCCCTTCCCCGCCCAGCACCAGGCAGGCTCGTTGCCTCAGATCCAAAAAAATCGGCAAACCGGGAATGATTTCCTTGTCAGATATTGTCATGAACGACACCATCCGCTTAAGATCATCGTCAAACCAGCCCACTCATGGCCCACAGAAGAGGATCTGCCATGGCTTCGGAAATACCGGCAACACGGTTCCTGGATGTGCGTGATCTGCCCGCCCCGGAGCCTCTTTTGCAAATCATGCAATACACCGCCACCCTGACCCCGGGTGAGCGTCTGATTGTGCATCACAACCGTGTTCCCTGTCTTCTCTATCCCAGGCTGGCCGAGCGAGGGCTTGAGGTCCATACCGAGCAACAGGCCCCCGACCTGGTCATCCTGACCATTCAACGGCCACTCCCGGGATGAAGATTTTTCAAGCATCCATCCGCGTCGCGAGGTATTTCAGGCATGACTGAAGAGGAAGTCATTCACAGGGTCGGCACGCTGGCCCGGAAGTACTATGCTGATACGCATTATTCCTGTGCCGAAGCCATCGTCAAGGCCTTTACCGAGGTCTTTGCGCCACACCGTTTTGACCCGGCCACCATCACCCGGATCGCCACACCGCTGAATGGCGGCTTTTCCGAATTGAAAAAGACCTGTGGTGTGCTGACCTCCGGCTTATTGGCCATTGGTATTGTCGCCGGGCGCGAAAAACCCGGCGACGAGGATGCAAAAGAGGAAGCATACACCCTGGCGCAAATTTTCCACCAGCGTTTCATGGAGAGCGTCGGAACCGACTCTTGTCAGGAATTGTTGACGCGCTGGCAGGCTCAGGGAGAGGAAAAGGGCCTCTGTAAGGAGCATACCCGGAAAATGGCCGAAATGCTCGCCCGGACCATTCTCCAGGTTGGCTTCCATGACCTGCAGTTGGATGACGACCAGGATGATCCATCATAAAACGGGTCGGCCTGGACCAAAAAATCAGAACTCCTTGAATTTCGCAACGACCACGCCACAAAACATGGTCTTTTCATCGATGGAGATGATTGGATAGCGTGGATTCAAGGGCTTCAGATAGCGCTGACCACCGTCGATGATCAACTGTTTGAAGGTACATTTGTCCTCTCCGGCCAGACCCACCACGACATACTGTTTGTGGGCCGGTTTCTTCGTGGGGTCCACCAGGACGATATCCCCTTCCGTAAACTCGATTTCCATGGAGTCGCCGCTGACTTTCAGGGCGAACACCAGGGGATTGATTTTGTGTACGGCGGAGACCCAG
This sequence comes from Magnetococcales bacterium, assembly GCA_015228935.1. Lineage (NCBI taxonomy): Bacteria > Pseudomonadati > Pseudomonadota > Magnetococcia > Magnetococcales > Magnetococcales bacterium. The sequence goes on from JADGCO010000007.1 coordinate 20,073, forward strand.
TTGGCCACCTTCGGCGAAATCAGGGACTTGCCCCAGTTGACAGCCTCTTCCCAGGTGATCAGGGGCACCCGGGACGGAGAATCGACCTCTTCAGCCCGATAGGTTTCGGCCTGCTCTGCCACGGCCGGCAACGGCTCATTACTGTAAGAGGGCAGATTCATCCCTATGGCCATGCTCATGCCACCACCGGCCACCATGTCGCCCTGTCCGGTCTCCAGCCACACCGGGTCCACTCCACAGGTCATGGCAATGGCCACCGTGCGCCGGGAGGATCTGGAACGGCCACATTCCAGTTTATGAACTGCTGTCTGGCTGATTCCCACGCGGTCGGCCAATTCTTTTTGGGTAAACCCGGCGTGTTCCCGCGCAATGCGGATACGACTGCTCAATTTGTTCGGCTGCTTCAGATTCAGATTCATGGTTGTCTGCTTCTTATCGTTGGGGTGTTGAAAGAGGAACCAAATCTCTTGGAACTTAGTACGTTACGCTGATTTTCCGGAATGTAAGCGCCATCTTTTTTGCAATTTGCATCTCAAACTGCAAACCGAAAATTGCAAATTGCAATAAACCCTCAAGGACGACTTGCCTATGACTCTGGGGGAGAGTCACCCTCCATCGATTCATCGTCTGTGAGTATACATACACTTTCAGGTTATTTAAACTATTTATTTTCATCAAGGGTCTTTTTTTTTCTCCTTGCACGGACAGAACCTGTCATACCCCATTCCATCGCCTGGTTGACGGGTCTGGATTACTTTAGAAAGAGTTTACTGAAAAAATTTTCACAAAGGAAGAAATTTCCGCGTCCGTGCCTTGCATCCATGGATTTTTATTCCCGGATATAAGACCATGCGGCTGTTTCACCAGCGCCAGAGGCCACCAAAATCAATAAATGGGGTTATCAATTCATGGCAACGACCAGATCATTCGGCAACCTTCGGCCAAAACGTGGACAGAATCGTCCGGAAAAAAGCGACGCCATCGTCGCCGAAGCCCGCAGTTCTCGCAGCACCCGGGAAAGCGGCTATCGGGATCAATCCCTGAAAATCCATCCGTGGGTTTGTACCCGTTGTGGTCGTCAATTCACCCGGGAAACGCTCCACGAGCTGACAGTTCACCACAAGGATCACAATCACGACAACAATCCACCCGACGGCAGCAATTGGGAAAATTTATGCATCTATTGCCATGACAATGAACATGCACGCTATCATGATCATCTGACCGCAGGGGGCTTGGCCGATGCGCCGGAAGAAACCCCCGCTCCTGCCACCCATTCACCCTTCGCAAACCTGCGTAACTTGATGATTAAAAAAAATTGATGTGTTACAAATCAACCATGCTGTCCTGTTGAAAGAAATCAACCATGCCAGAACCTGAAATCCAAGAAAAAAATTCTCCCATCAACTATGATGAAATCATCAATGAACCCAACCGCATCCGATCACTTCTGCAACTCTGCCTCTTGCATCAGGAAAAAGTCGAGCTGCAAATCGGCGAGCAGGTGCGGATCTATTTTTCCAGAATGGCACCCCCCCCTATTTCAGACGGAACAACAGCAGCAGAAGGTCGTCCACCGGTAGAGACAGAACAAAAACCAGCCAACCCAGCCAGCGGTCCAGGCACCCCGGTAAATCCAAAAGACAATATTTTCCTGATCCCCATGGAACCACCCATCGGTAATGTCCAGCTCCGCAAGCATCCGGATATTCCCCTGACCCTGCGTTTTTTCAACCGCATGCAAACCATTGAGGGAAAAATTTTATTCCAGGGAACCTGTCAGGGCGGCGAGGGAACCCTTTTGCGCTTTTCCCTGCCTGTCGAGTTGGGTTCCTATCGACAGAGGCGCCACTACCGCGTCCAGGTCATTCCAGACTACCCGGCAAAATTGACGGTGCAGCTCCCCGGAAAAAAAATAGTAACCCCCAGGCTCCAGGATATCAGCTTCGGTGGCATTTCCTGCATTTTCCCCGGTCCGACCGATCTCCCCTCTCTCGGAGCAAAACTCAACCTCTCCCTGGAAATCCCGGATACAGCCAAACTGGATCTGGTTGGTTATGTCCGCAACCATGAACCGGTCCCCCATCAACCCGGATCCACGTTGCCCGCCAACTCCATCCGGGTCGGCATGCAATTGGACCAGGTCAACAGGAGTCAGGAAGATCGCCTGAACAACATTGTCGCCCGTATTCAGCAGGCTTTTCTGGCCAATCTCCGGCAAAAGGAGGCCCAATCACCCCAGAATGCAGCCGATGAGAAAAAACCTTCGGAATTATCAAAACTCATGGTGCTGAAAAAAAAGAAAAAATCTTCGATTATCGGTTGAAGCCGGCCAACCCCGGCGGGGTTGTCATACATCGATTTGGCAGATTGCTGGTCGCCAAAATGAACTTTTCGTCACTATTCAGCACCCTTGCAAGAGAAACCTGGATATGAAAGCCTTTATCAGGGCTTCGCCCCGAACCCACCAGGACTCTGTCCTGGACCTGCCAGGGAGCCAGCCCCCTGGACCCCAATCCGTTGCCGGGTGGTGGACAGTTACAACTTTTCACAACCGCTTCATTCCGTTGTCTTCTTTTCCTTTCCGCCGACCGTGATCGTCACGAAGCGCTCGACATCCAGAAACCGCCGGGCCACCCGGGCGATATCTTCCCGGGTCACAGCTCGAATCCGTTCCGGCCACTTTACAAGATAATCCGCCCCGCGCTGATAAAAACCAATCGCCGCCCAGGTGGCAGAAAGCTTGTCCAACCCATCCAGATGCAAGGGAAAAGATCCGGTCAGATACTGGATGGCATCCGTCAGTTCCTTCTGTTCGACCTCTTCCCGGGCCATGCGTTCGATCTCTTTGCGAACCAGGCCCAGGGCCTCCGTAACGGAAGTATTTTTGGTTTCCAGTGCAAAGACCAGAGGTCCCAACGCACTGAGCGGAGAGAAAGCCGAAGAAACCGAATACGCCAACCCCTTTTTTTCCCGAACCTGCTTGAACAGACGACTGGTCGATCCTCCCCCCAGGATATGGTCCATGACCGTTAATGCATAAAAATCGGGGTCCTGACGATTGATGCCGACCCGCCCCAGACGAATCGCCGTTTGGGGAACATCCAGGTCCAGATGCCGGGTCTGCCCCTGCGCCGCCACAACAGCCGGCGCAATGACCGGCCACGAGGAAGGCCGATTGTCCATACTTGTAAAATGGCGTTCCAATAACTCTTGAAGCCGCTGTTGATCGATATCGCCTGCCACCGCCATGACCATGTCTGGCCCACGGAATCCCTCTTCCCGAAACCGGCGCACATCTTCCAGTGAAATACTCTCCAGACTCTGCAAGGTTCCATTGATGGGGTGACCGTAGGGATGTCCGGCATAGAGCATTGCATAAAGGAGGCGTTCTGCCTGAACCGTCGCTTTTTCCTTTTCTTGAATCAGATCGGATCTTTTATCGGCAACGGCCCGCGCCAGGGCGTCCGCATCATAACGGGGCTGCAAAAGGGCCAAGCCCAGGCTTTTGAAAGCCTCATCCAGATAGGCAGTCAACGTGGTCAGACTCACCTGAAAAAAATCTCTTGCCGCAAGCCCCTGGAGACGAATGCCAAAAAAGTCGAGCTGTTCCTGGAAGGTTTCGGCGGTCTTCTCCCCGGCCCCTTCATTGAACAGCCAGGCCGTGACATCGGCCAACCCCTCCTTGCCGACAGGATCATAGGCACTGCCGGCCCGGACCATGAGACGCACTTCAACCATGGGATTGGTATGACTCTCCACGAGCAGGACTCGCATCCCCCGGGAGGTCACGAATTCATGGGCAGAAAAATTCATCTCACCAGCATAAACCGGACGGAGCAAAAGTCCGACTCCCAGCAGCAAACCCACCACAGTCATCAGGAGATGCCGAATCATTCCTGTACCTTCCTGGGCGTTGGCGTTGGCAGGGGCAGCAACACCCCCACAATCCACCTGTCTGGTTTCAGATAACGCACGACGGCCTTCTGGACAGCCTCTGCTGTCACGGTACGGATCCGGTCCGGATAGTCGATGAGCATTTTTTTCCAGTCAACACCGCTCGTGATGGCCCGCCCGATGTTCCAGGTCAGGGAATGGATCGAATCCTGATCATAGACATGTTCGGCAATGATCGAATTCCGGGTTTTGGCCAACTCCCGTTCCGGAACCGGTTCCTGTCCCAGGCGCTCGACTTCAGTACGCACGATCTCTTCAAGGCGTATCAAGGATGCGTCCTTCCTGGGTGTGACCTGAATCATGAACAAAACCGGATCCCGACTGAGGCTGGCATAATCCGCACTGACGGAGACCGCCAATTTTTCTTCGGTCACCAGGCGTCGATAGAGGCGACTGGACAACCCCCCTCCCAGAATGGTACCCGCCACTTCCAGGGCAAAGGCATCACTCTCTGCCTGGATGTCGGCAAAGGTTGGTGTCAGAAAGCCGACCATCCACACGGGGATTCTGGCTTCCGGATCCAAAACATACAACTGTTTCTGGGCTGAGGGGGTCGGTTCCTGGGTAAGCGGTGAACGGGAACGCTGCCCAGTGCCAGGCAAAGAGGCAAAATGGTGCCGGATCCGCTCTTCTGCCGCCGCAAACTCCAGATCCCCTCCCACCACCAGGGTGGCATTGTCGGGAGCATAATATTTCTGGTAGAAGGCCTGCATGGCCGCCACCGAATGCTTGCGGATATCCGCCATCCAACCAATGATTGGCCGTCCATAGGGATGGACCTGGTAGGCCATGGCCCGATACTTTTCCACCATCCGTGCCGCAGGGACCGCATCCGTGCGCATCCGTCGCTCTTCCTGAACCACCTTGTTCTCGGAAATGAATTTTTCTTCCTTCAGGACCAGGTTGCGCATGCGGTCCGCTTCCATGCGCAAGGCCAGATCCAGATGTTCTGAACCCAACTTGATGTAATAGTTGGTATAATCCTGAGACGTGGAGGCATTATCGACACCGCCGTGGCGGGCAATGATGGACGAAAACTCTTCCGGGGCCAGCGTGCGGGTTCCCTGGAACATCATATGTTCCAGCATGTGGGCCAAACCGGTCTGGCCGGCCACTTCATCTGCCGAACCGACACGATACCAGACCTGAACCACCACCACCGGTGCCCGTTTTTCCTGGAGGAGGACAACCCGCAAACCGTTGTCCAGGGTAAAATCCCGATAGGCAAGGGTGGCGGCATGCACTGTCTCGGCTTGCGCGGCACCTGCCTGTACAGGCAGGGCGCAAAACAGCAACAGGCCGGCAAACACACCCAATCCGACAAAACCGGCAAACCGTTTCCGACAGGAGATCATGACACCTCACTCGCCACGTTTTTTGATCCACCCCGGCAATTTTTCTTTCTGATCGCGTGACACCGGATCTGTCTGTTTGGCAACCCTGGTACCGAACAAAATGTTGCCGGCCGTCGGCGGCACATCCTGCGTCAGGGTATCGGTGCCAGCCGTTTTGGGTTGGGATTCTCCCCCACTCCTGGATTTGGCGTCCATGGTCCCCGCCCCCGTACCGGCACTCCCCGGCAAGGGGGGAAGCAGGTCCAGGTCCGGTGGAATTTCCAAGGGTTCCCTTGTCGCAATCCGGTTGATGTCCGGCATGTCATTTTCCCATGGCAGGCGGAATTTGCCGGAGCAACCGGTCAGCAGCAGGGCCAAAGCCAGGAAGGAAAGACACCCCGTTGATCTCATGATTGCGCATCTCCTGCGTGGAAAAAATGTTCCCAGAGCAACAAACCAATCCCCAGGGTAATGGCACTGTCCGCCACATTGAAGACCGGCCAGGAGAGATCATGCCAATGAAGGTGAATAAAGTCCACCACCCATCCGAAGCGCAGACGATCAACAAGATTGCCGACTGCTCCTCCCAGAACCAGAGCCAGGGCTGTGACTGACCAGTAGTTTGTGGCCTGACGGATGAGATGGAGCATCAACACAACGGCCAGGGAAGCCACCCCTACCAGGATACCAACCCGCCATGCGGATGGCAGATTGGTAAAGAGACCAAAAGCGGCTCCCACATTATGTACAATCACCAGATCGACAAATCCGGGCAGGATGATCAGACTGCCCTGTTGCAGGGTATGGACCGCCAGCCACTTGCTGACCTGATCCGCAACCAGGACCACGAACGCCAGAGCCATACCGAAACTGGTCATTGTCGCAGGCCGTCATGATACGACACGATGTCATGTCCCATGCCACTCTCCCGACCTTCCGGCGCGAGGAAACACCACAAATACCGGCTTTTACAAAAATTCCGCATCACAGGCAATCACCAGAGAACTTTTTACAAATCAACATGAATGATCCGTAAACCAGGCACGGGCCTCAGCCACATCCCGGGTAATCCTGGCCCGCAGGGCACCGGGATCCGGAAAGTGAATTTCATCCCGCAGGCGCTTACGGAAACGAATTCTCAAAACCTGACGGTACAGATCACCACAGGGAACCAGCATGTGAACCTCCAATCGGAGACCTTCTCCACCGAACGTGGGATTATCACCCAGATTGGCCACCGCCGCCAGCCAGACTCCGTTTACCAGGGCCTCCACGACGTAAACCCCTGGTGGCGGATGGAGAAGTCCATCCAGCCGGAAGTTGGCGGTGGGAAACCCGAGGCCGCGTCCCCGGCTGCGACCATGCACGACGCGACCCTCAATCTCGAACGGATTTCCCAGCAACCGTTCGGCCATGGCAAAATCGCCAGACTGGACAAACTCCCGAACCCGGGTGGAAGAGACGGTGATGCCTTCGATTTGACAGGCCTCCTGACGATGCACCCCGAAACCGTACCGGTTGCCCAGATCCTGGAGCAGGGCGAAGGTTCCCTTTCCCCCGGCACCAAACCGGAAATTGAACCCCACCAGCACCTCGCGTGCCTGGAGAGCCTCCACCAGAAAACGATCCACAAAGTGATCCGGCCTGAGAGCCGCCACTTCGGGAGTGAACCGGACCACAAACATGCCATCCACACCATGCTGCCCCATGCGTCTGGCCTTGCCACGCAAGCCGGTGATGCGCGGCGGCGCACCCGCCGGAAACAACAGACGCTTCGGATGCGGCTCGAATGTTATGGCAACGGCCTTGGCGTCATGGTGCCGCGCCAATTCCCGCAAGGTCAGAAAAACCGCATGGTGTCCCAGATGAACCCCGTCAAAATTGCCGATGGTGACCACCGCACCCCGAAAATCTTCCGGAAGATTTTGTATACCACGCATGATTTGCATACAGGATTCGTGCCGACCTCACTGACCAACGTCCTCCACGACCATCGGTTTCCACCGACCAGGAACCACATCAGGGGAGGAAGCTACCCAATGCCGGTTTATCAGTCAACGCAGGATGCAGGTTGAAATGCGCGACAGACCGGATTAAATTGCTCTTCCTGCCAGATTGTCCTGGTGCCTGAAGGGAGCCGGATTCCATGTTGAACGTCTTGCGCAAAAGTGCCAAAAGCATCGTCATCAAAATTCTCCTGGTCTTTCTGGCCATCTCCTTTGGCATCTGGGGAATCGGCGACTACGCCCAGCGGGCAGCGGAAGAACCCGTCGCCAAAGTGGCGGGATATGACATCTCACCCCGGGAGTTTCAGCGGGCCTACGATACATTTTTTGACAATCTCCGGCAAAACTCCGGTGGCAAACTGGACAAAAAAACCGCTGAACTTCTGGGTCTGAAACAGCAGTTCCTGGCGCGCATGATGCACCGTCTTCTGGTCCAGGACACGGCCCGTCGTCTGCGTCTCACGGTCTCCCCCGATCATTTACGCACCGTGATTGCCACCACCCCGGGTTTTCAGTCCAACGGCCACTTCGACGAAGAGCGTTACCGTGCCCTCCTCCACCGGGAGCATCTCACCCCAACCCAGTATGAAGCCAATCTGACGGTCGATATGGCCATGTCTCAACTCGAAGGAACCCTGAATCAAATTCCCGGCATCCCCAAAGTACTGCAAAACGACCTGCTGCACATGGAAACCGAGGAGCGAACCGTCCAGACCCTGACCCTGGATCCACACATTCTCGAAGCAGAGGTCAAGATCACGCCCGACGCCATCCAGGCGTATTATACCGCACATGTCAACCAATTCATGACTCCTTTGCAGGTCAAGGTCGCCTATGCAACCCTGAATGCCGCGAGCGTGCGTGACGATATTCAGGTATCCGATCAGGAAATCGAGGCCCATTATCAGGACCATCAAGCCGACCACCAAACCAGCGAATCGCGCAAGATCCGCCATATTCTCGCCCAGACTACCGCCGACGAACAATCATCCGCCAAGGCACTGGAAAAAATTCGTCAGGCCAGGACCCGTATCCAGGGTGGAGAATCTTTTGCTGACGTTGCCCGTCAACTCTCCGACGATGCCACGGCAGCCCAGGGCGGTGACCTGGGCTTTCTGACCCGGGGCGTCACGCAACCTGAATTTGAAAAGGCAGCCTTCTCTCTGACCGAGGGAGCCATATCCGAACCGGTGCGGACCGATTTTGGCTATCATCTGCTCCAGGTGGAGCGCATCCAGCCAGCCACGGTCCGGTCCCTGCCCGAGGTCAGTGCCGACATTCGCCGGAAACTCACGGATGAAAAAATCCAGGATGCCATCTATGCCCGTTCCGTCGTCATGGACGACCAGTTGGCCGCAGCCGCTGAATTGAAAAACATGGCCAAGGATCTCCGTCTCGCTTACCACGAGACCGGTTTCATCCAACGGGATGATCCAAAACTGCAAGGTGTCGAAAAGCAGCCAAAATTTTTGGAATCTGCCTTTTCCCTTGCCAAGGGGGGTGTTTCGCCACCCATGGAACTGGAAGATGGTTCCTTCCTGGTGGTGCAGGTGCTGGACCGCCAGGAACCCCAGACCAGAAAACTGGAAGAGGTCAAGACCGAAGTGGAAAAGCGGGTGCGCAGGGAACAGGCCGACCAGGATGCCCGCAAAACCATGGATACCCTGCTCCAGGCCTTACGCAAAGGCGACAAGCCGTGGGATGAGGCCAACTCCTTCCGGGTTGGCGTGACTGGCTGGAAATCCGAACCGTTCACCTACGGAGGCAAGGGGCAAAAACCACCGGCGACTGCCGTTCGCCAGGCCGCCTTTCAATTGACCATGGAAAATCCCCTCTACCCAACCGTGGTACGCGATGGCGACATCTACACTGTAATCCGCCTCTCCGGCATCCACCATCCCACGCTTGCCGCCGGCAACGACCCACAAAATCAAAAAATGCTCGATGCCTTCCGTACCGAGCTGGGCGAGGAGATATGGGACCGTTTTCTGGCTGGCCTGCGCCAACAGACAGAGATCAAGATCAATCATAAAGTTCTGGATTCCCTGTAACATGAAGGGCCAGCGTCCGCCCATCACCATTCCCATCGTTGACGCCGCGTCTGCGCGGATTGCAGGCGGCTTTTGTGCATCACGGGAGGCCGTCACCGCTGACGAACTGACGGCATTGCACCATTTGCGCACCTTGCGTGCCGAGGCTGAAACGATCAAAACCCGTCTGGCGGAAACCCTGGATGCCCCAACGCGAGATACCCTGCAACAACGCCTTGATACGTTGCGTCAGGAGGCCAACCACTGGCGAACAGTGCGTTCCCAGGCCACCCTTGACAAGCATATTGCCCTGGGACACGCAACCCTGCCTGTCCTGTCTCTCGATTCGCATTGAAGCGGCATCTGTTTTATCAAGGCTCTCGTTTGATTTTTTGTCGCAGCCGGTTCGAGTATCGTTATCTTGCTGTTTTCCAATACATGAATCTCGCCAACAACCCGTGAAACCTTCCTGACATGGCCTTTTTTTCCGATCCAGCCCTGTGGATGATGGCCGGTGTCATTTTTCTTGGTGCCGTGGTTCAGGGGAGCGTGGGATTTGGATATGCCCTGATTGCAGCACCTGTGGCCATGCTTGTGCAACCGCAACTCATTCCGGGACCTCTCACCCTCATCAGCCTTGGCATCACCCTGGCCACCACGTTTCGCGAACGTCGCAGCATGGGGCGTCCTGCCGGACTCCCCTGGATTGTGGTGGGTCTGTTGCCTGGTTATTGGCTGGGTTCCCATGCCCTGGTGTTTCTGCCTCCCCGGGAGACGGCCTATTTTTTTGGTTGTGCCGTGTTGATTGCCGTGGGCATTTCCTTTTCCGGTTTGCGCATGCGTCCCAGGCCGGTCACCCTGCTCCCGGCCGGCTTTCTGGCCGGATTCATGTCCATCACCACGACCATGGGTGGACCGCCCCTGGCCATTGCCCTTCAGGATCTCCCCGGTCCCCAACTGCGTGGCACGCTGGCTCTCGCCTTTACAGCCGGCTCTCTGATCTCGCTCTCCATCCTCCATGCCATTGGCCGCTTCGGCCCCGATGAATTTTGGCAGGGCATGCATCTCCTTCCCTTCGCCATCCTGGGCCTCATGCTCTCCGGCCCGTTGAGTCGCTGGCTTGACCGGGGCAGCACCCGGGTTGCCGTCCTGCTGCTCGCCGCCCTCTCCGGCCTGGCGGTCATGCTGCGCCAGTTTTTTTCCGGGTGAATGATTCCCTTGGACCTTTTACAAAATTTCGTCAAGAATTATGATGCTTTCGTTGCCAGAGACAATGCCATTCCATCTCCCTGCCAGGATTGCGGGCCTTGTTCAATTCACAAATCATCGAGCAGATATCGACACTTTGGGGGCAAATCGAGGAGAGCCAGCAACCTGGTTCCCGCATCTCCCCGGCTCACGTTCAGTGCATTCTGGAGCGGGTCTTTCTGGCCGGACTGAAACGCGAAGAGGATCGGCCTGTCCAGATCAGTGTCTCTTATGTCGATCCCAGGGAACTGAACGACACGGGATGGTCGGGGGAGAGTGTCGTTTTCGAGTTGGCGGACCCTTTGCCGTTTACAGTGGACTCCATCGTCAAGCTGGCGGCGGCCTTTGATCCCATCACCACGGCCCTGGCTGTCTCCCCGGTGGTTGACAAGGAGGAACCTCTGCACATTTGGGGAGGGGTTTTTGCCAGCATTCGTGGCCGCAATCGTTTCGACGCCCTTTCCGAGGGGTTTACGCCTCCCGATTTATTGACCATTTCCACCTGGAAACCCGGATCCTTGTCGGTTTTTCGTGGGCGACGGATCATTGCCCGTTTCAATTCCGGGCGTTTTACCCGCCCCACCTCGGCCCCTTTCACGGCCAGCCTCATGGGATGGAGTCTGCTCAAGGTCGTCAAGGGTCATCCGGAATTCCGGCGTCTTGGCGTCACCTATTGGCGAACCTATCGGGACCTTGTGGACCGTCTGCTCGTCGAATCCCGCAACCGGGGTCATGGTGGTACCATCATCTGGGTCCCCGAGGATCGCCTCGAAGCCGCGCAGGATTTGATTCTCCCCTCCACCACCATTGCCCGCATTCCGGAAGGGGCACCCCTGATTGCCGATCTGTGCGACATGGAGTTGAAACGCCAGGAAGAGGCCGCCCAGCGCAAGGCAGGCAATCCTTTGGTGGATTCACGGATTGTGGAAGAGACCATTCTGGAGTGCAAGCGCCGTATCGTCGAACACATCGAGTTGTTGGCCCAGATGACCCGGGTCGATGGTGCCCTGATATTGACCGACCGCTTGCGGGTCAAATCATTTGGTTCTCTCCTCGTCGCCCCTCGCTGGTTGCGCAAGACCGTCCATGGTCCCGAAGAGGAAAACGGCGTCGCCGTCGATGTCAACCTCTCCCACTATGGTACCCGGCACAACTCGGCAGTCAATTTCATCGGTCATTGTCCGAGTTGTGTGGCCTTTGTTCTCTCCCAGGACGGTCCCATCGCCGGTCTCACCCTCAAGGATGAAGAGACCGTCTACTGGTGGCCGGATTGCCTGAGTCAATTATGGGCCATTTGATCCCTGATCCGCTTCATGTTGCCACTTCCCTGGCAATGGAGCGCCGCCATTCGGCAAGAGCGATGGCAAGCGAACTTTCCAGCCATTCCTGAAAACGTTTTTCAACGCTTTCCTGCGACTCGACATAATTGAACTGGAAATAATCTGGTGATGCAGGCTGGATGTCCGTGGTTTCTGTCCCTTTCTGTCCCTCACGGGGCACCCTGAACAAGGTAAAACCGGACGCAGCCATGATTCCCTTGTGGACCGGACCCATACCGTGCAGTGCCACGACAAACTGAAAATGATTCATTGTCTGAATGGTCATGGATGCCCAGGAACAGTTTTTTGAAAAATTGACGTGATATTTGTATTTCCCGGCCACCTGAATAATTTCATTCCGAAAATACTGACGTTTTTCCGAATGGTTTCCCTGGGAATCTCGCAAGGCACGGTAGGCACGAGGTAGCCCAGGTGGCGTGAGGGCAGACAGTTCGGTATTCATTGTATCCACAATTGCAGCAAAACGGTTCTCGGTCTTTTTTCGCAGTGTTTCAGCATACTCGAAAACCCTGTCCATGCGATTGGTTTCAGAGGCAAACCGCTCCTTGAGAAGCTGCAACCCGGAAGCAAGAATTTCTTCGGCATGGCGTGCCTGATGCACGCTTTGTTCGATCCCCAGCGCAGCCAGTATCGATTCCCGCTGATTGTACGCAAACAAGTCGCAGAGAGGTTTCAAATCTCCCTGATCCGCATTTTCAAGCGCCTGGATATACATCTTGCGATCCCTGTCCCGGATCACCACGAGAAACAAGCCGCTTTTCAAAAACACCAGACTCGCCAGGGCACGGGCAACACGACCATTGCCATCCTGAAAAGGATGTATCTGTGTAAAGCGATGATGAAGAAAGGCTGATAAAAATTCAGGAGGAGCCTGTTTTTCTTCCCACTCCTTGTACCAGGAAACCAGGTTGTTCATCTCCTGTTGAACATGTTCTGGCGGACAATAGGTATGGATGGTGTCATCCTGGCGAAGCGGATTGTTCGGCTGTTTCTTGTACTCCCCTTTCAGCAAGGGAAGCCGCACAGGTCGGCCATCCTCTGTCTGGGCCTCGATAGAGTCCTGATGTATGGTAAATTCGGCATGCAAGGTCCTGATATAATGTTCGCTTAAAGTCTGCTCATCTTTTACAAAAGAAAAAAGCCCCTCGACAATGTTGTAATGATCCTTGATCATTGAAGAGATATGTTCGGCCTCCTCCCGGTGGACACCGCCACGATGCGCAATCAGGGCCGCTTCGATCCCCTGCTCGATCAAGGTCTCTGTGACACCACGATCCCAGGTATACAGCCGTTCAATGATGCCGGTTTCAATCGCCCATTCACGCTGCATTTTTTTCAAAAATTCCTGATATTCTCCACTTTCCTGCAATTGCCCTTTGCGCTCCCGCCAGATTTCCGCCAGCGCTCTGAGTTCCATGTTTTCCAGATGGGCAATCTCTTCCGGATTGACAATGAAGTCATACATGCGGCATATCTCCCCCGAAAAACGTGAAACAATTCATAAAGATCATGACCAGGCCATCCATGATCCCGGCACCTGCCTTGATCCATCATCCCGGCACAGGTATTTTAGATGTGGAATATTCTAACATCAAACCGAGTCTCCGCACCCTGTGCAGTTTGGAAAAAAAAAGAACAAAACAATCATTTTTCTTCTTGCCGGGGGGCGCAATTTCGTCCATCATTTGACACGAGACTATGAAAAGTCTTTGCAAGTCCCAACTGTAACCTGCCAGAGGCTCATGGAACCCCTGTGTTCCGGTCGTACCGGGCGGGATTTCACCATACCCAGGTTGCATTCGTGACATAAACCCCTCCAGGTCTCCTGGAGGGGTTTATTGTTGATTGGGCATTTTCATAACCGGGCCATCAAAACAGCCTGGCATTTTGCCGTGTCTTCGGAAAAATTTCCGGAGGCGATTGGGTGATTTTTATTGTCTTGCAAAACCAACCTCGCATAGAATAGGAACTGAACATGAGCATTCGTGACGATGAGAACAATCCCATGAACCCCTGGGCCGCCAACAAACTCTGGGACGGTATGCGTCAAATTCATACCCAAAACGAACCTTTCGGCCAAGGCGTGGCCACCTGGCGACTCCACATGGGACTGGGCAATATTCTCGGTAAGAGTCAATTGCCACCCCCGGATTATGTACTCTCCCGGCTCACGGACAATCCCGCGCAGTTGGCAGCGCGGCGACAGGACCAGAAATACGCCCAACAGATGAAAAACTGGGACCAGGTTGCGCAAATTGATCAGGAGTTTGCCAACATTGCGCCATTCAACAAGCAATACGGTCCCATGATCGACCAGTTTAAAAAGTTGTACCAGGAACCAACCGTCCAGAATACCCAATCTCTTTCCACAACCACCACCCATCCGTCGGCATTTTCAGGAACGGATCCTGTTCCGACCGACAATCCTTTTGATCGCAAACCTCTGCCTGCCAAAAAGCCGAAATACGTCGTTGATATCACACCCAAACCCTCTCAATCCCTTGCGGAAATGGGTGCTGGCCTTGTCGGTGAGCAACATGCTGATGATTCAGGATATTCCTCTATACAACAAGGGGAATGGGGCGATCCCTCCGCCAGAAAATCTGCACGAGGATATGGCATTGATGACTGTGTACGGATTCCAGGGATGCATGATCCTTCTGTCGCCCATACTTCCTGGTCTATTCCTCGCAACGGACTGTTTACTGACCAAATCATGAAGCGCGCCCAAGCTGCGCGATTCAATCAATATGCTGCGCTGGATGGGGCATACGGCCAGAGTGAACCGGAAACCATTTCCGATGCCACGCCGGACCCTGGCTCGAATGACTATTTGCATGATAATGCAGGCCCCCAGTATCAAACCAACCAAAAGACCGATGACCAGGAGAAGCGCACGTTCGTATTCAACTATGCTTTGAAACCAAACGGTCTATATCCAAAATTGCCATGGAAGATTTTTCAATCAGAACTTCCTGCTCTATACGCCTTGACAGTGGGGACAACGGACCGGAAACAACCTGAAGCAATAGAACTGCATCCAGCATTGAAGGCAATACCGTCCAAGGATATACAATACCATGACTTGTTCCATGACGTGGTTGACCCGGAAACGAGAAAACAGGTGGATGATCTTGGTTATGAGGTGGTTCCACCTGGATACGAAGGACCACTTGCGAACAACCAGATAACCTTGCCACAATACGAAGCTCTGCTCCGGGAAGAAGGAACGAAGCACAATTGGGGAGCGTTGGATGCTGTTCAAATGAAGGCGGAAAACATGTATCGTTCGGCAAAAAAAACGGTAAATACGGTGCAGAAGAAAGCCGAAGATATATATCAAACCGTCAATGATCAGTTCGAGATGGATGTTGAGAAGAAAGATAGAATGAAAAAAGCGTGGGAGGAAAACAGAAAAATAGACTACGATAACCTTGGATATCACCCAGATGGCGCACAAGATACGCATTTAAGAAATGCGAAAGATGCGTGGATTCGAGGCCATAAAAACACAATAAATATTACGGCGAGAAGATATGGTATTCCACCAGAGGTCTTGGCTGGAATTGCTTTCTCAGAGGTGGGTGGGGATCCCGATTGGATTGATAATGTAGCTTATCCAGTACGTAAGGTGGTTCATGGTTTCCTGGAACCAGAAACCATTAAAAATTTTCCGGATTGGATGGATAAGATCAAGAAAACTCCTCTAGAAACCTCAGCAGGCGATGTTTCCATCCAGATCAGAAGAGTTGCCGAGGTTGAGGGATTGGATGCGTATGATCCCAAAATTCAAGCAGAGATCCTCGACAGGCTCCAGAAAAGTAAAGCTTATAATCTGGATGTTTCTGCCAGACATGTCAGAGACTTTTTTGTCAAAATGTATCCAGATCACCAAGGCGGTGACTGGAACGAAGAACAGGTCAAGCGTATGGGATATTATTACAATAAGGGACCTCACGATACAATTAAAAATCCAAAAAAAACCGCAGCAGATCTGGATACTGAATTTATCGGTGGTGGCAAAACCAGTTATGGAAGAGACTTATGGAGAAAAATCCCTTATATGAAAAAATTGTTGGATCCGGGGTTGCTGAGAGAGTAACTGGAAAAACGGAAACATGAGAGATGCCGGTAATGGTAAATCCTGTGCATCTCTCATTGTTCCATATAATACAAAATTCACAATAAAGGATTATTATAGTGAAACGCAATCCATCAAAAAAGCCAGCATCTAAATTTATTATGGTTGTAAAATTATTTTTACTTATATTATGGGCAATGTTCTTTAAACTAACAATAGAATTAGCTGATGATTCATTTATTATTAAAGAAGATAGAGAAAGAGTTATTGAATATATAAAAAGTGAAGGTGATTATAATGATAATAGCGATGTAATAATCATTTTGTTTTATCTGTTTATTATTCTATTGTACATAATCTCATTAATCTGTGTTCTTATAATATTTGCAGTTAAAAAAGATAAATTAAAAATTACACTCGTTGCTTTAGAGTTGTTGCCAATTTTGTGTTATATTTTAGTATATAATATTAATTCATCAGTATATCACAAGTGGCCAACATCAAGTGAAAAACAAGAAGATCTTGTGATGAACTCTACAATAAATGCAATAAATTTCTGGTCATACTGCGAGGCAAGATATGAATATGTTGAAGATGCTGAAGGTTCCTGCAAAACAGTTTTGCTAATTATTAGATCTTATAAAAATAAAGAAAAATTTAAAGAAAAAATTGTGATTCATTGACATTTATAAATAAACATGCAACACAGAATTCACAATAAAGGATTACCAAGATGATGCATAATTCATCAAAAAGACCTACATCTAAATTTTCTACAATCATGAAAATGTTTTTTCTTAACTGGTATTCACAAACTTCGCGGAAGATATATACCTATAACACATCACGAATGCGTCTTTCGCAATCTTTTTAATGTTTATTCACCGTAAATACGCTGAAATTATAAAATACGAGAGCCAATAAATGCGCCATATACCAAATAAAATAGGCACATTAGTCTTTATATTTTTTAAACTGTGTGTGCTTTCCATATGGTTAAATGCTACAATTCAAATAATTGAATCTGCAGATTACCCATTCATTATTAAAGACAGCGAAGTCTGCATGGAAAATCGTGAATATGTCGAAGTATGTGAACGTGGAGGTAGCCAATGTAATGAAGATAGGATGTATTCATTTTTTTTAACGTTATGCGTATTTATTTATTTTTTGTCATTAATTATTTTTCCGATTATTGTTTATAAAATAAAAGGATGGGAAAGAAAAATTCTTTGGGTGACAGTAGAATTAATTCCACTTTTGTTACATATGTTAATATACAATATTAATGAGTCTATATACTATGAATGGCCAAAAGAGAAAGCAATACAAGAAGAACTTCTTAAAGACCCTACAAAAAACGCAATAAATTATTGGTCGTTTTGCAATGCAAGATCCAGAAGTTTAAATTATGTAAAAAGTGCAGAATGCGATAAAATATTGATTATTACTAAATCTTATAAAAATTAAAGAAAAATTTAAATAAAAAAGCCGCCAATGGGGATGGTTGAGGACAAGCATATCATCCGCTATACAAAATGCCAATACCTTAATAAAAGATGAAAACATTCTCACCGTTCCCGCAAGGCATTGGATTTGGCCTTGAGAATGGGTTTCAGTAGATAATCCAGGACGGTCTTTTTGCCGGTGATGATATCCACCACGACCACCATGCCGGGAATGATGGGCAGGGGTTTTTCCGGGGAGCCAAGATGATTTTTTTGGGTGCGCACCTGAATCCGATAAAAATGCTCGCCCCGTTCGGTACGTTCGCCGCTGTCATCGACGATGGTGTCGGCACTGATGTGAACCAGTTCCCCTTCCAGCCCGCCATAAATCGAATAATCGTAGGCCGTAAACTTGACCATGGTCTTCAAACCCGGATGGAGAAAACCAATATCGGCAGGCCGGATGCGGGCCTCGATCAGCAAAGAATCCTCCAAAGGCATGATTTCCATGAGATCCACACCGGGACGAACCACCTGACCAATGGTGCTGACCTTGATTTGCAACACCGTGCCCCGCACAGGTGACCGAACCGCCGTGCGCGTCACCCGATCCTCCATGGGGGTCATGGACTCCCGGATGCTGTTCAATTCCCCCTTGGCCGTATTCAAATCGATGAGGGTTTGCTTGCGAAACTCCAACAGGGGTTCATTGGCCTTGGAACGCACCTCTTCCAGGGCAGACCGAATTCGGGGAATGGCCAGGGTAGCATTTTCATGGGCGGCTTCCAGTTCGGCGGCTTCGCGTTGCAGACGCAGCAGCTCCACCTGGGACATGACCCCCTGTTTGACCATCGGTTCGGTGATGGTCAACTCCTTGCGAACCATGCTCAGACGGCGATCAATCTGCTTTTGAGATGCGGTCAGCTCGACAATCTCCTGCTCTTTCTGCTCCACCTGACTGCGCAAAATACGCTGGCTGGACTCCAACGACCGCCGCCGACTCAAAAAAAGCTCTTTTTCGCTGTTGGCCAGACCAGGCTGCTCTTTGACAACCTCGGCAGGCGGCACAAACTCTGTGGCCCCCTCGGCCTCGGCGGTCAAACGGGCCGTCCGGGTGAGCAAACCGAGATAACGCATATGATTTTCGCGAAATGTGGAACGGAACTGGGTGTCGTCGATGCGGAGCAGAACATCCCCTTTTTGCACCACGTTGCCTTCCTTGACAAGAATTTCGGCAACGATACCCCCTTCCAGATTCTGCACCACCTGGACCTGCCCCGATGGAATGACACGCCCATTCCCCACGGTGACCTCATCCAAGCCGGCATACCAGGCCCAAACCACCGCTGCCACAAAAAACACTGTGATCAAAAACAACAACAGGTGCGAGAAAGGGTGCAGACGCCTCTGCCGGGCGGCGGCGGTCTCGGGATAGAAATCACTTTCCTGCCAGGCGTCGCTCATCTCACCCTCCAGCCTGCCGGAAGCGACCTTCGGCGAGTTGCCGCAGGACCACATCCCGGGGTCCGTCAGCCAGGATGCGCCCATCCTCCACCAGGATCAACCGTTCCACCAGGGTCAGCAGGGAGGCCTTGTGGGTCACGAGGAGCAGGGTTTTTCCGGGCAGAATGGCCGAGAGATTGTGTTTGAAACGCTCTTCGGCACCACTGTCCATGGCGCTGGTCGGTTCGTCGAGAAGGAGCAGCGGCGGATCGGCCACCAGGGCACGGGCAATGGCCAGACTTTGGCGCTGTCCGCCGGAGAGGCCCCTCCCCCCCTCGCCTATGGGCAGATCAAACCCCTGGGGGTGCCTGCCGATGAAAACGTCTGCCCCAGCCAAGGTCGCGGCCCGCAGGACATCCAGATCGTCGGCAAACGGATGCCCCAGGGTGATATTGTCCCGGGCGGTTCCAAAAAAGAGCAGCGGTTCCTGGGGGACACAGCCGATGCTGCGCCGCAGATCAGCCGGATCAATCTGACGAATATCGGCCCCATCCGCCAATATGGCCCCTTCCTGGGGTTGGAGAAGACCCAAAATCAGCTTGAAAATGGTGCTTTTCCCCGACCCGATCCGCCCAATGAAGCCGACCCGTTCCCCGGCCCGGATATGAAAAGAGACCTGGCGCAGGACCGGGGCAGAGAGACCCGGATACTGGAATAACACCTCCTGGAAGGTGATGCCGCCAGAAAGTTGCGGGCGATGGAGAAAGCGGACTCCCGGGGGACGTTCCACCGGCAGGGTCATGATCCGGTTGAGCATTTTCAGGGAGACCAAAGATTGCTGAAGGCGGACCAGAATGCCGGCAATCTGGGACAAAGGTGCCAGGGCACGGCCCGTCAGAATGGAACAGGCCACCAGGGCACCCGTGGTCAGCTCGCCGGCGGCGATGAGATAGGAACCATGGACCACGACCGCCACCGTGGCCAGATTGGTGGCCAATGCCGCAAAATTGACGGCCAGCGAGGAGATGAAGCGCGATTTCAGGCCCGAATCCGCCGTCATGGCCACGCACTGTTCCCATTTGCGTTGCATGACCCCGGTGGCACCCAGGGTTTGAATCGCTTCCAGACCATTCAAGGTTTCCACAAGAACGGCATGTTTCTGGGACGACTCTTTGAAGCTTTTTTTGACCTCGCGCCCCAGGGGAAACTGCAACAGAATGCCCACCAGCAGAACGACCGGCACGGTCATGAGCGGAAACCAGGCCGCCGACTTGCCCAAAAAGGCCACCATCCAGAGGAACAACACCAGAAAGGGAAGGTCCATGAAGGCCGTCAGGGTGGCCGAGGTAAAAAAATCCCGCAAAGATTCAAATTCATGCAGATGCTTGGCCAAGGCACCGGTCGAGCCGGGCTGGGCCACCATGCGCAGACCGATGACATGTTCGAAGAGCATGCTGGCCATGAGCATGTCGGCCTTTTTGCCGGCCATGTCCAAAAAATAGCCCCGCAACGAACGAAGAATAAAATCAAATAGATAAACCGATGTGACACCAATGGCCAGGACCCACAGGGTCTCCATGGCATTGTTGGGCACCACCCGATCATAGACATTCATCACAAACAACGGACTGGCCAGGGTGAACAGATTGATCAGGAGCGAAGCAATGATCACCTCGCCATAGATCGGCCAATAACGGCGCAGGGTGCCCCAAAACCAGGTCTTGGGGGGGGGATCGGTATGCTCTTCGGCGCGGGAATCGAACTGAAACGCCGGTCGCACAAAAATGGCATGTCCGACATAGTGTTGTTTCAGTTCTGCCAGGGAGATTTCCGCCGTGCCGGTGCCGCTGTCGGGTTGAATGACGTGTGCCATTTTTGTGACATCATCCCGTTTGGTCAGGATGCAGGCCTGCCGCTCCTTGAGCAACAGGACGACCGGCATGGTCAGGGGAGAGATGCGTTCCAGGGATTTGCGCATGGTACGAGCGGCCAGGCCGGCCCGGGTGGCGGCACGCATGAAAAGCTCCGGGGTCAGCCGGTTATCGACCAGAGGCAAACCCGTCCGCAGAGCCTCTTCCGAGGCCGGACGGTGCCAATGCCGGGTCAGGATGACCAGACATTGCAGCAACGGATCATCCCAGGTCGCCCGGCCTGAGGGTGTCTCCCAGGCAGGGGATGCGGATGCCGTTGTGACAGGTGCAGAAGCGGCAGCCGATGTCGTTGTGACGGGTTCGGGCACCGCAGCCGATGTCGTTGCAGCAGACCCGGACGCCGCAGCCGATGTCGTTGCGACAGGTTCAGGCACCGCAGCCGATGTCGTCGCGGCAGGTTCAGGCGCAGCAGAAGAATGGGGCGTCATGCCAAAATTGGTCCCGATTTTGTTGTTCTGTTTGAACACATGGAAATTGACTTGCATAATAGCATAAACATGGGTGGGATGCCTGTCGATCAGAACAGAGAAAAAAAACGGCACGAGTCACGAGGCAAGCATGCTGGGTATCATTTTTTTGGCCATGGAAGATTTTCTCGAAACGACCATCGGGGCAGGATCCTGGACGCGCGCCCAATCCCTGGCCATGCTCGAAGGGAAGGAGTACGTCCCGGAAATTGATTATCCGGATCAGGAAATCATGGCCCTGTTCCGGTCGGCCACACGCCTCATGGAAACCGATCTGGAAACGGTCCTGGAACGCATGGGGATTCATATTGCCAGCGGTCTGGTGGAAATGGGCATTTCCATGGGATTGATCGAGACCCATTGGACCACCATGGATATTCTGGAAAATCTCCCCTTGATTCTACAGGGGGCGGTGGATTCGCAAAATCCCAATGTTGTCCCCCCCCCCATTCGTACCCTGCGTTTGCGGCATGGTGAGGCAGCCATCGTCTACTTTTCAGAACGCCAATTGTGCCCCCTGTTGAAAGGCATCGTGCAGGGAATTGGTGAGTATTTTGATGAACCGATCACGCAGAGGGAACTTCTCTGCATGAAAAACGGTTCCCCGCTCTGTCGTTTTTCGGTGGCTTTCAACGATCCCATTCTCATGCGTTTTGTGGATGTGCCACGGGAATTCGAGACCTGTCGTCAACGGGGTGATGAAATTATCTTTTTCAATCAATTCAAGGGAGTTCCTCTTTCCGGCAAGGGCAAGGTGGAGGGGTGTTCCGAAAACGAGGCCCTGGTGCGCGTGATGCCTGGACAGTTGCAGGCCATGCAGGCGGAAGGTCGCACTTTTTTGTCCATGCCGCATTTGCCGATTGGCCTTGTGGCCTATGTGCGCGATGTCTATCCCCATCTTGGTGTGGTGCGCTTGTTCCGGATCAGCATGGCCGAGGGCTATTTTGGCCATCGGGTCTTCAACCGGGTCGAGCCGTCGCAACCCATTGATTCCCGTTTTGTCCTCAACGGTCAGGAACACAAGGCCACCCTGCAAAACCTCTCCGCCGGAGGGGGGTCCTTCTCCCTGCCCTTGTCTGCTGCCGTGGATGATCTCTCCCTCTTCGATCCTGTCTGGGTCAGCTTTTCCCTGCCCCTGAAATGGTTTTCGCAGGGCGATACCCTGGAACTCGGCCCCCAGGATTTGGAAGTCTGGGGCAATCTGCTTCACGTCCAGGTTCGGGAGCAGGAGCGCCTGGTGCGGGTGGTCTTCAACGACTTGACCCACCGGGATTTGGCAGTGATCGATGAGTATCTCAGGAGTCGCCAACAGGAAGTCCTCCCGGAAATCAAACAGTATCAGGGACCCTGAATGCATCCCAACCCGCAAACCTCACAAATTGTTACAATTGGTCTGGGACTTGCTAATAGAGGCTTCGAGACAGTTGCATGACTCTGTAAGGTGTTGGCAAGGTTCTGGCTGAATAAAAGTCAAAAGCTGGAAAACAATGGGAGCCGAGGCCATGTCGGGAAGCAGGTCGCAAAAAAAATGGCAGCAAACGCGGGATTTGGGATCCAGGATCCTGGCGGCGGTCTATATTGGCGGGGCTTATGGATTGATCCTGATCTCTGTTGTGCAAGCGTTGGTACTCTTATCCTGGCTGCGGCATTGACTTTCCCTGCCTTGCAATCATCCCGAAAAATCTCTCCAAACCGCATGAATCCTTCAGCAACACGCTGAAAAACCTTGAACTATATTTCACACCGAGCGGTGTTGAATTTCCGACAGCAGGGCATAAAGCGTTTCGATGCGCGGGATGGCCACGCCCAGTGCCCTGGCAATCCGGACGGTGTTGCCCAGAATGGCCTCGATTTCCATGGGACGCTTGGCCTCGTGGTCCAGAAGCATGCTTGTCTTATAGGGCTGCATGGTCCGGGTTTCGGCCAGATTTTTTTCCACCACCTCCGACGGCAGGGGATGGCCGGCCGCATGGGCCGTGACCAGTACCTCTTCCATCACGGCCCGGGCGAGGCTGGTCAATTCCGGTGAATTCATGATCTCCCGGGTGGTCAAGCCACCCCCCAGGACCGAAATGGGATTGAAAGGGGCGTTCCAGACCAGTTTTCGCCAACGATCCGTCACAATGGATTCAGAAACCAGACAGGGAACCCCTGCCTTGCCGAACCATTCTGCCAGATTCCGGGCCGCCAATGACTCCCCTCGCGGATAACGTCCGATGGCCAGCCGACCATAGCAGGTGTGACGCAGCACACCGGGTGCCATGCGACTGACACAAATAAAAGCCAAACCGCTCAGAATTTCCTGGTCAGGAAAGGCGGCGGCCACGGCAGATTCAATGTCAACCCCATTCTGAATCAACAGGATGACCGTCTTGGGCCCCACCACAGGGCGAATCAGGTCAGCAATGACGATTTCCGGCAGCACTTTCAGGGTGACGAGGATATAATCCGGGTATCCGTCGTAGTCGGCGGCCTGGCGCAGGACGGAGGCGGGCGTAAAATGAAACCCTCCCTGGGGCGTTTCGATGCGGATTCCCTGGGCATGCACGGTTGCAAAGTCCGAGCGGCACACGGCGGATACTTCCAGACCGGCCCGCGCCAAATGTCCGCCATAATAGCCGCCAACCGCACCACTTCCCACGACAAGAATCCGGGGAATGGGGGTTGCTTTGGTATCCTTGGCTGCATCAGAGTGAGTTACGTGCATGGATTCAATCTTTCACCCGGAAGGAAACATCTCATGAAGAAGATAATGGCCGGCATGTTGCTGTCAACCTTTTTGCCTTTGGTCGCAGGCTTTTCCGGCAGCGCCGCAGCAGCAGATGTGGAAAAAGGCCGTACCCTGCATGAAAAGTCCTGTATGACCTGCCATGCTGCCAAATTCGGCGGAGACCCCCATCGTATCTACACCCGCCCGGATCACAAGAAGAAAAACAAAAAAGAGCTGGTTGCCATGGTGGCATTCTGCAACCAAAACGTCGGCACCAACTGGTTTGACGAAGAAGTGGCAGATGTGGCAGAGTACCTCGACAAAAGCTTTTATAAATTTCCCTGACCAGGGTAACAGCTCCGGCAGAAGTCGGCTCGCTTCTCCGACGCTCAAGGTACATTTCCTTCCACCTGAATAGCATCGGTCGCCCAGCGGTATACTTCCTCCATGATCCGCTCCACTTCAAACAGAGTAAGTTCTTCAACATCCAAATCCTCATAACGTAATTGTGCAGCGAAAGGAGTCAGCAAACTTAAATACTCAGATGAAAATGGCAATGTGATGCCATTGTCGATGATCCTGTCAACCAATTCGTCCAAATCATGGGTTCGGCGAAAGACGGCTCCTTTCGCCATCAAGACCGCTTTCAGACTTTTTTCTACTGCCTGTTGGGCATGGAAACAGACTGCCTCGCTTTCGATATTGGGATGATTTTTGATGACATGAAAAATGGTTCGGTCCTGATCGGCTTTTCTCAACAAACGGCGGGCTTCATCCCAATGAGTCATGGATGGTTTTCCCCTCGCGTAATGCCCAATATATGGCCCCACTGGGCAGGTTGCCGCATTCGTTCAGTTCTGGCACGGAGCAAACAAGAAGATCCACGGGAACGCGCATGGGACGCAACACCTGACGCAACCGCGAAATCTCCCGCAGGCGATTATTGACGACTGGTTTGACAACCAATAAATCCAAGTCCGACTGATCCCCGGCATCACCCCGGGCATGGGAGCCAAACAGGATGATCCGGGATGGCCCGGCAGTATCAGCCAACATGGCACCGATTTTTTGAATTGTCTGCTCATCGATCATGAAACGTCCTCCTCGTCCAACCCGATTTTCGGTGGTAACCCACGACAACCTGACCCGTTGCCACGATGCGCTTCATCTTATCCGATGACTCATTGATTTTGAAGCACTTTCAAGCCAAGTGCATGATGCTTCTCCGGGTGTGGAATTGTCACGCAAATTCAAGGTGAACAGGTCATGGCATGGCACCACCAAAAAAAACAGCCCTCCCTCTTGGACATCCATCCCTGTTTTTCATTCGTTTTTTTGAAATTAACAAGTTATTAGACAGCCTCTCAGACAATCAAGGCCATGTTGATTGATCGATCATGGAAAATCCGGTACAACTCCCTGGTCGTTGAGGTATTGTCTCGCAGTCGTTTCCATGTGAGGAATTTCCAGCCGCACGATATCCCAGACCATATCCGGATCAAGGGTATAGTAATGATGGGCAACAAGATTACGAAATCTGGCAGCCAAAGACCATTCCACTCCTGGCATGGCCAGTTTGGCTTCATCCGGCAAGTGCTTGCTCGCTTCTCCAACGATCAGGAGATTGAGAACCACAGCATCAAATATCAATGGGTTGTTTTGGAATTCCTCCAGACTCATTCTGTCAGTGTATCTCACGACCTTGTGACAGGCGTCAATAATATCCTGCAAGAAATGAATCCAGTCACGCGACATGGAGCAGGTCCTTCTTGATATGCGCCCATAACCATGGTTTGATCATGGCATGTGTGGCCAGGTCCACTCTGACACCCAAAAGCTGCTCCAAATAATCCAGGACACCAAAATACCCTTTGACCGTGGTGCTTCCATCAAATTCCACCAACAGATCTACGTCACTGTCCGGTCGAGTATCGCCCCTGGCAGTCGAACCAAACAAGGCCAGATGCTTGACCCCGAAGAGACGAATCATTTCTTCCTTATGGGCGGTAAGCAGGTCAAGAACTTCCTGGCGGTTCATAGGTTTGTTTCCTCGTTTCATGCCAAGGAGTCCGGAAGGCTCTCCTCTCGCGCATGGCCCAGTCAATAGCCCCAACGGATTGAACAACGCTGACCGTATCCCATTCTATCCCCGATCCAGCGAACTTTCCAATATGGCCGCATCGGCCTTTGTAAAAGCCACCAGCAAAACCCGGCACAAGGAACCGCTCCCGGCTGCCAATGTCGCCCGAATGGTCGCAACGGCCACCTGGGCTGCGGCCTCCTTCGGATAGCCATAAACTCCGGTGCTGATGGCGGAAAAAGCCACCGAAGTCAGGCCATGGGTCATGGCCAAGCGTAGGCAGTTACGATAACAGTCGGCCAGACGGGCTGCCGGATCTTTTTCCTGGTGATAGATCGGCCCCACCGTGTGGATCACATGACGTGTTGGCAAATTGCCACCGGTAGTGATAACGGCCTCGCCGGTGGGTAACCCATCAGGGTATTGATTTTTGCGGATTTTTTTGCACTCGGCCAGGATTGTCGGCCCCCCTGCCCGATGGATGGCACCATCCACACCGCCTCCTCCCAGCAGGGAGGTGTTGGCAGCGTTGACGATGGCGTCAACTTCCAGACGGGTGATATCCCCCGTTAGTACCTCCAGGGTGTACGTGACTCCCGGCGTGTTTTGCATGGTTATTCTCCTGAAAATTTTTGATTATCAAGCCATTGTTACGATTTCGTTACAGGACGTGGGATGCGATTCCTGATAAGATGGTATGAAGATTGCATTGCACCCTGCCAGAGTGATGGATGTTTCTGCTCCCACGAATCCTTCAGACCCAGGGTAAAGAGCCATGCTGGACGTGACAAGTATTCCCTTACCAACCCTCCCTTTGGCCCAGACCGGATCCGGTGGGACCAAAGGTGGCACATCGGCTTTTCAGGATGATTTGAACCTGGCTTTCCGGGGTGTCAGTCGTTCAGCGGAAAACGCGCCCTTTTCCGGGATGCCATCGCCGGGTGCCATGGCACAGATGGAGACGCCATGGTTGACAGGTGGCGGCATGGGAGCAGCCATACGTTCCTCGGAGGGAACGACCCATCCGGCCTGGTTTCCCATGACGGACAGCACTCTGACAGGGGTCACCACCGACGCCTTTCTGCAACCCGGCCCGGCCCCGGGACTGGCTTCCCTGAGCAATGCCGAAATGAGTTGGCTGGCGGAAGGATTCCAGCAACTGTTTGTGGCACAGGGTGTTGGATCCATGGGAGTCATCCAGGGACAGGCAGGAGCAAGGGTGGGTTCCATGCCCGGGAAGGCTCCGGGACTGGCAGCGCTTTCCAAGTCTGAACAGGCTTTTCTGACCTCTGAAATCCAGTCCATGTCGTCAGCCCCCGGCCAGAAATCACGCACCGCCCAACGGGCAACCACAACCCAGCCCCTGGGCCAAAACACCGACCCGGCAGCCCTGGATGCCTTGTATCGGCGTCTGGTGCGGGAGAGCATGACCCCCGCCCAGTCCACCCCTTATGATCCATTGATCACCCGCGCTGCCCGCCAGAATGGTCTGGATCCAAAATTGTTGCGGGCCGTGGTGCAAACGGAGAGTGGCTTCAATCCCAAAGCGGTCTCCCGGGCCGGTGCGCAGGGCTTGATGCAGCTCATGCCGGAAACCGCCGAAGAGCTGGGAGTGACCGATCCTTTCAATCCGGAACAAAACGTGATGGCCGGAGCAAAGTATCTCAAACAGCTTCTGGATCGCTATCAGGGCAACCGGAATACCGCCCTGGCCGCCTACAATTGGGGCATGGGCAACGTGGATCGCCGTGAGGATCCCATGCCCAAGGAAACCCGCAACTATATTGCCCGCATCAACCGCCTGATGACATCGCAGACAACTTGATGGGATGCCTGAAAGTCAAATGAATTCAAGGAAGGGCTTGCAGACATCATGGGCCTTGACATCACTATCGTTGCGCGATAGCATTCTTCGCATTGTCAACACAGTATGGAGATATGGCTTATGCGCGTGACATTTCGGAATAAATCCGTTGACTTGCTCCATATGCATTTTTATGGAGATTCAACCAATGATCAAATCGTTTCGGTGTACCGAGACCGAAAAAGTTTTTCGTCGGGAGTTTTCACGAAAGTTTCAAAACATTCATAGAGTTGCATTAAGAAAACTGCTCATGCTTCATGCGGCTCCCAGCCTGGAGGCACTTCGTATTCCACCCGGAAATCACTTGGAAACTTTGCAAGGTGACCGGGCTGGAGAGTGCAGTATACGGATCAACAAACAGTGGAGGATATGTTTCCGGATGCAAGGGGAAAATGTTCATGATGTGGAAATTACAGACTACCATTGATCTGGAATTTCTTTTGAATGCCAGTAACAAGGTGGGTTAATGGCATCTTTTGAACTTTCATAAACTGCGTCTACGGGTGTTTTTATAAAAAATACAAATTTTGAAGTAGGTTCTTTTTAGAGTTTATTGATAATTTTTAAGTTTGCCACTTTCAGACAGTTTCCTACTCAAATGGCACACCAAAAATGAACACCAAGACAATCAAGGCCAGAATTCCCCCCATACACCCAGGTGAAATTCTTAAAGAAGAGTTCATGGAACCCTTGGGCATTACCCAGTACCATCTGGCCAAGTGTTTGGGTGTTCCTCAGATGCGAATCAGCGAAATCGTGCGGGGCCTGCGTTCCATTACAGCAGATACGGCATGGCGACTTGGACGTTTTTTCAGTATGGATCCCGGATTCTGGTCCAACCTGCAATCCCATTATGACATGGAGCAGGCACGTGACCAGTTGGATGCTTCTGGAGTTTTGGAAAGAGAAGTGACGCCTTTCCGGTATCCACCAGGAATTCACCCGAAAATTGTTTGATACATGATCCGGTTTCTGCCGCTTCTCTTGGCATCATAGAGCATTTGATCCGCTGCCTGGAAAAGGGATTGTGGGTCACACTCCGGCGTGGGAACAATACTGGCAACACCCATGCTCAGGGTGACAATGGTGTCAACCGTGGAGTGATGATGGGGAATGCGCAGGTCGGCGACCGCTTTTTGAATTTTTTCTGCCAAATGGACCGCTCCAACCATGGGTGTTGACGGTAGAATACAGGCAAACTCTTCGCCGCCATAGCGGGCCACCAGGTCGGCACTGCGCTCCAGGGTCGCCGCCATGGCACTGGCGATATCTCTCAGGCATTGGTCCCCGGCCTGATGGCCGTAATTGTCGTTGAATTTTTTAAAATAATCGACATCAATGAGAATGGCCGCCAGGGAAACATCGCCCTGCCGGATGCTGCGACCCCACTCCTGACGCAAAAATTCATCCAAACGTCGCCGGTTGGCAATGCCGGTCAGGCCATCAATTGCGGCAATTTTCTTCAGCAGATCATTCTTGAGTTTGAGTTCAATATGGGCTTTGACCCTGGCCCGCAAGATGAAGGGTTTGATCGGTTTGGCTACATAGTCCACGCCACCGGCCTCGAAACCAATCGTCTCGAATTGCTCTTCATCCATGGCCGTGACAAAGATGACCGGAATTTCGTGCGTGGTGACGTGACTCTTCAAATCCCGGCACACTTCGTAACCATCCATTTCCGGCATGATGACATCAAGGAGAATCAAGTCAGGTTCCTTGCTCTCTGCCAATTCCCTGACTTTGCGTGGCTGGGTCGAAAACAAAACGCGGTAGTCAGGCTGAAGAATTTTCGCCAATACCTCGATATTGACAGGCTCGTCATCCACAACAAGAATAACAGGTTTTTTGATTGAATTTTCCATCCGGTTTTTCTTCAGTGCCGGCAGTTTAAAGTCAGGACCCGGGCCACCCCTGGCAAGATCATCAGGATTGTTCATTATAATCAACAAGCAAATCATTCACCAGTCTTGCGCCATCCTCAAATTCAAGATTGTCCAGACAGTGTTCGATCCTGGAGACGATCAAACCATCCACATGCAAAACCAGATGCATCTTGATGGATTTAAAAACTTCCCGGGCTTGAAAATCCTGGTCTTGAATCAAGCGATGCAATTCTCTCAAGCGGTCTTCAATCTGGTGTCCATTGCCGACAAGACCTTCACTCTCGCTTGAAGAGAGCCGGACCGGAAGGGGTTGCCAATGGGCAATGGCCTGGATCACATGTGCCACTTCCCCGGTCATGGCATGGATGGCCAGTTTGCATCCTGAAATGTCGTTTTGACGAATCATTTTTTCAATTTTGCCGGCCAGGAGCGCAACCTTTTTGGCCGAGACATTCCCGGCAGAACCTTTGATGCCATGGACCAGGCGTTGGATGCCTTCCATGTCGGACTGGTCAAGAAGTGTGGTCACTTCGGCACTCAAGGCTGCGTATTTATTTGCAAAAGCCGTGAGCAGTTTGTTCAGCAAATCAAAATCCCCATCAAAACGCTCCAGGGCATCCTGAACGTCGATGCCATACAGTTCCGTCTGTGCCATCTTTTCCTGCCTGGCAGAAAGATCGCCAGGATTGGCAATCACGGGCTGGGATTTTCGTCTGCTCTCCAGGAGAGGAGCCAGAACCCTGGCCAGCGTCTTGAACAGATTTTTGATATTGACCGGTTTGGTCATGTAGTCGTTCATGCCGAGGGCCAGACACCGTTCCTGTTCACTTTTCAGGGCATGGGCGGTCATGGCAATGATGGGCAATTGTGCCGGAGTCAATTTTTCGCGCAATTTTTGAGTGGCAACGTACCCATCCATGACCGGCATTTGCAGATCCATGAGGAGACAATCGAACTGGCCGTGGTGATTCAGAATACGTTCCACGGCAACCAGTCCGTTGGTGGCCCGCTCCGTGATGATGCCTGCCTTGCCGAGAATCCCTTCCGCCACCTGCCAGTTGACATCATGATCCTCGACAACAAGAACTCTGGCACCCTGCAATATGTTCCGATGTTCCTGTGTTTCTGCATCGTCAATGGTTTCGTACAGCACCGGACTGTTGTCTCTACCATGCATATCCAGGATGGTGTTGAGCAGCACGGAAGGGGTGACCGGTTTGAGAATGACCCTTTGGATGCCGACATTCCTGGCCTCGGTCATGACATTGCGCCGGTCAAAGGCCGTCACCATGACAACCATGGACGACCGGGCAATCTGGTCATTGTTGGATATGCGACGCGCCGTCTCGATGCCGTCCATGCCGGGCATGTGCCAATCAAGCAGGACCATGTCATAGGGACGATTGTCCTGACGCATGGCCCGTTCGAGTTCACCGATGGCGGCTTCCCCCGACGTGACGGAAGTATGGGACAAGCCAAGTTCCCTGACCATGTTTTCGAGTATTTCACGGGCACTGTCATTATCATCGGCAATAAGAACCCGAAGAGACTCCAATTGGGCAGGTTTGACTGGCATCCTGGCTGCATCAACTGCGGACTGAAATTGTTTCTCGAACGATACGATAAAAGAAAATTTGCTTCCCGAACCCAATATACTGTTTACAAAAATTTCTCCCCCCATCATGCCCACAAGGCGTTTGCAGATGGCGAGGCCAAGCCCGGTCCCACCATAATTGCGTGTGGTCGAGGTATCGGCCTGGGAAAAAGCCTGGAACAAGCCATCAATCTGCTCTTGCGACAAGCCAATACCGGTATCCTTGACCGTAAATTCAAGCTTGATGGAATTTTCCATCTCTTCAATTGGATCAACACGAAAGACAACCTCGCCGGAACGGGTGAATTTGACCGCATTCGTGCCCAGATTGAGCAGAATCTGTTCCAGGCGCAACGCATCGCCAATCAAGGCACGGGGCAAAGTAGCCGGAACAGCAAACATCACTTCCAAGCCCTTTTCCTCGGCACGCAGAGAGATCATGCCGGATACCTTGCTCAGTACAGACTGGAGATTGAATGGAACGTGTTCCAGTTCCAGATGACCAGCCTCAATTTTGGAAAAATCCAGAATGTCATCGATGATGCCAAGCAAGGTCTCGGCAGCGATCTGGATTTTTTGCATTTGCACCTGTTGGTTCGGTTCCAGATCAGATTGGGAGAGCAAATACCCCATACCGATGATGGTGTTCATGGGGGTACGTATTTCGTGGCTCATGTTGGCCAGAAAAATGCTCTTGGCCTGATTGGCTTTTTCGGCGGCATTCTTGGCTTCGAGCAGGGCGGCGTTCGCCTGTTGGCGTTCGGAAATGTCGCGAATCACGGCAGAGAAAAACCGCTGATTCTCTGCACTGACCCAGGAATTCAGGGACATTTCCAGGGGAAGCTCCCGTCCATCCCTGTGGATTCCCGCCAGCTCGGTAATCTGATTGATCAGGGGTCCCCTGCCATCCTGATTCAGACAACGCAGAAAACCACGCCGATGGGCATCGCCGTAGCGCTCTGGAACCAAAAGATCCAGCTTCTTGCCAAGTATTTCTTCTTCCACATAGCCGAACAATATCTGGGCACCCTGGTTCCAGAAAATAATGTTCTGATCCTGGTCAACGGCAATGATGGCGTCCCATATGGAGGTGGTCACCGAACGAAAACGTTCTTCGCTGCTCTGGAGCAGGGAAAAGGTTTTTTCATGGCGCATGACTTCGTTGCGCAGCTCCAGATTGGCAGAAGCAGAATTGGCAATGGCATCTTCGAGAGATTTCAATATCTGCTTGCGCAAGGTGATGTCGCGCAGATAGGCAGTAAAAAAGGTGGAATCCTGGCCGGGCGTCACGGTAATGGCAACCTCCGTGGGAATGCGGGTCCCGTTGACATCCACGGAAACAAGTTCAATGTGGCGATTGATGACCCGCTTTTCGCCGGTGGCAAGATAACGGGCCATACCGCGACGATGTGCGTCGCGCATTTCCTGGGGAATGATGGTCTCACGGATATCCTTGCCCAGGACATCCTCTTTGCGATAGCCGAATATTTTTTCCGCTGCCGGGTTGAATTCCAGAATATGACTTTCGGTATCAATGGAAATGATGGCATCCATCGCCGTGTCCAGAATGGCCCGCAATCGCTGTTCACTGTGGCGCAGATCACTATTGGCACGCCGCAAGCGCCCCTCCAGGACAGTCAGGATGCGGTGAAACATCAACCCCAACAGTGCAGCGACACCCAGATTGCCCATCAAGAACATCAGTAAATGCCGATTAGTAATCTGGTCCACGCTGGTATCGTTGAAGAGTGCCACAAGGCGCGCCACCGAACGTCCACCAATGTCCGACACGGGAACGGAAACAACATGGATGTGGTCACCTTTGTAAAGGGCTTTCAGCCTGCCGGATATGAGAGAAATTTTTTGGGTTCCCGTGCGTAAATGTTCGACCACTCCTGACGGCATTTCAGCCAGGGTACTGGCGACCAGGACGGTATTGTCCAATTGTTCCCAGTCTGCACGCCGTTCAAGCAAAGACATGCCTTTTTCCCATGTCTTGCGATCAATGAACTTTTTGTTGAGAAACATCAATAAATCAAACCGCAAGATCGACTTGACCGGCTCCAGCAGTGACTGTACCTCCATGCCCAATTCAACAAATCCGATCCGTCTGCCCTCCGCATTCCATGGCATCACAACCCGCAGGGTCAGGGTGTTGCTTGATCCCAGCTCCAGGCCATGTGTCACGACGCCATTTTTTTCTGCTTCCAGCAAAGTCTGGCGCTGGACAAGATCCCCATACCGTGCAGGATCATAAACACGCAGAAAGTTGACACGATCTGGACCGTGAAAATAAAAATGGGTGATACCGTTTGCCTTTAATAAATTATCATGGAGTTTTTGAGTGTTGGCAAGCAACGTCTCCCGGTCCCGCGCCTGAAAGGGAACCCTGTAGCGTGGATCACCCTGCAACAAATTGAGAATGGTCGTCATGGTGCGCACATTTTCTGTCAGGAAACCTTGCAAAGTTCCTGACACATCCTGTTTCACCTTGTCATAGGCCTCCATCTCCAGGGCATGACGTATCCAATCGATGGAAAGCGCAAAAAAAAACAACATCAACCCGGCAGATGCGACAAACGAAACCAGCAAAGGCCGTCGAATGCGCCAAGTGGGGGTCGCCGCATCAACCGCTCCGCCGGACTTGTCCATAATACATACACCTTTTTATTCAAAATATTGCATTATAATCAACATAGAACAATAGCCGATCTGCAATCCAGTCCGAGCATTGAATTATCAGAACTACGTTAAATAGTGATAACATTTGACAAATCTGTCAACAGAATTCTCAAATTTCTGAATATTACATTGGTCAATCAATATGCTGAAAATTTAAATGCCGTCTAAAATTTTTCAGAACATCAATTCAGCTTTTCAACCAGGCAATGGCACACCGGAGCTGAACCATCCGGATTTGGGCAGAAAGCGTTGTTCGATCCGTTGCCAGGTTTTTTCGCGCAGCAGGTGTTGGTAGAGGCCGTCGGTTTGGGGAGTGGCCAAATACAGCCCCACCACGACCAGATACATCAGGCCGGTGGCCAACCAATCCCGTGAATACAATTTCAGGGCTGACCCCAGGGAGTGTTGCATGCCCACCGGGTTGAACAGATTGAATCCATAAAGTTCATCCAGCAGGAGATGCACAAAAACCCCCATTCCGATGAATGTTCCCACCAGCCAGGCAGTCTGGCGGGGAATGCCATACAAACCCCACGCCAGCAAGACCGTCAGAAACGTGAAGAAAAAAAGCGCCGGCAGGGAGTGAAAAATTCCCCGATGCACGGTGGCCCGGGTAAAAAGACGCAAAACCCCATGGCGTACCAGAAGATATCCTCCCGACCACAAAACGAGCAGTTCCAGGACCGAATACCGACCGGCCTGACTGAACATGAGCAAAAAAGAAAAGCAGATTGCCAAGGCCGTAAAAGCCATGGCCAATGGGGTGGAGTTATCGGCATCCAGATCGGGCAGGAGTCCACCGATGGTGGCTGCTGCAAAACAGGCCAGAGTCTCTCCCCAACCAATCTCCCCAGCCACGAGCAACGCCGTCGCCGCCATCCCCCCTGCCACAGCGGCCACCGAAAAATGAACGCGAAAATTGGCCATCGTCACCCTTGTTGAGAATCCTGTCACGAATCGATATCGTGGCAAGATCGAATTTCATCTTGCCAATCAACCAGAAAAAATCTTGAGATGGAACAAGGCTGTCACAACATCCGCCAGGGCAATGCCGTACAGATAGACACATACCGCCGTGGCGGGTTGATTGCCCTGTTCCAGGAAGGCAGGATGGTTCAGGTCTCCAACCAGGGAAACCGGTGTACGATCAAAGGGAAACTCCTCTTGCAAAGAGCGGGAAAGCTGTGGCATATCGTCTGTAAACGACGGAAAACGTTGCCGAAATGAGGAACCCAGCAGATAACCTCCATCCTGGGCGATAAACAGGATCGGACCATGGATGGCATCGGTTTCGATCAAATGTTCTGCGGATCGGTTGTTGGTACAGGCGACGATGACGTTACAATTGGAAAAATCTCGTATCCCGTCCGCAACTTTCGCACATTCTGGAAAGAGCGCCGCATGTTTGTTGATATGTGTGGGACTGCCACGAATCAAAAATCGCTCGCATCCCCACAAGGTACGCAGGACCCATGCCGTCATCTGATTGATGCGTCCGGTGCCAATGAAACCAATGGTCAAATCACGACGCAGTCGGGGTGTACAGCGAAAATAGCGGTCCATGGCCAGCGCCGCCATCAAACCACAACGCAGGGCAGTAATGGTTTCAGCATCCTGATCGACCAGCAGCGCGAAGGATTTGTCGTACACCACAACCCGTCCTCCCAGGCGATGGGTACCTTCGTCCACAAAGACCAGCTTGCTGCCGAAGGTTCCATCGGACAGAACGGCCATCATCTGGTTCAGGTAGACAATCGGAACACCTTGCCCGTCAGCGTGCATGGTGAGACTTGTTTTCGGAGGATTGCGGTCCGGTGTTCTGATGGTGTACTCATGATCAAGCAAACGATACGCCGCTTCCAATGCTGCGGGCAACAGTGCTTTTGCCATGGCCGTCTTGATGTCACCTCACTTCAAAAAAAGCCTGTCAAAAGCTTTTTTGGCAGGCCCCATCCTCTGCCCTGTCACCTCCATCGGGCAAAAGAGGTATGTGCCTGATCGTCTTTGCCTGTCAAGCAACAATGCGCCCCTCAATCAATTTTATGATACGATCGGCTGCATAAAAATATCGATCTTCATGTGTCACTGCGATAATCTTCTTGCCCTTGCTGCGCAGAGCCGGAGGCAATACATCATAATAATACCTCCTGAAATTTTAATCCTGATCCACCGCCCATTCGTCGAATATATAGATTTCCTTCTGAGCCAGCATGGTTGCAACATAAGACAGACGTTTTCTCTGCCCCGTTGAAAGGTCTATGTGGGTAAACCGGCCATCGATAAAATTCGTATGGCGATCAAGATTCATTATTTTCAGCAAATGTCTGAGAGGCTGTCTAATAACTTGTTAATTTCCAAAACAAAAAAAACAAAACAAAAAAATAACAAATGAAAAACTGGGATGGAGGTCCAGGAGGAAGGGCTGTGCCCTTCCTCCAGAAAAATTTGAAATATAAACCGAATTTTTACTTCCCCCATTTGAGGATCTTCTCTGTTTCACCTCACATGGGTCAACAAAAATGGGCATCACTCATTTATTCGAGGATGAATGCCCAAAAATCAGAAAGCCTAGTTTACCTGAGCCAGGGATTGGGCACAGACGCGGAAAGTCAGGTACCGGCTGCAACCGGAGAAAAAAGAGAGGAGAGGAATGCGTTTCGCCCTGTATGGATAAACTGCGGGAAGTCCGCCAAAAAGACACCGATGCGTCAGTTTGCCTTGAGGAGAAAATACCCGGTAACTATTTTATTTACTGGTAGCGAGGGGGGGACTTGAACCCCCGACCTCCGGATTATGAATCCGTGCCAAAACTTTCTTATTGCCACAAAAAGCCTCTAAAAACGTCAATTTACCATACCCCTTTTATGGGTTATAGTGGCTGTTTGTGGCATTATGGCGCTATAAAATGGACACAATGTGGACATCCCAAACCAACAGAGAATACCCAAAATCAGCGATACACCACTCCCCGATGGGCAATCTTGACCACCAGAATCAACAACTGATCATCCTCAATGGCGTACAGAACCCGATAATCTCCGACTCGGATGCGCCATACGTTGGGCATGTTTTCCAACTTCAAAGATCCCGATGGCCTGGGATTGGATTCCAAACTGACTATCTTCCGGACGATACGACTGCGCACCTTTGGGTCCAATTTGCGGACCTGCTTCAGGGCAATGTTGTCCCAGATCACAGAGTAAGTCATGAAAACTCTTCCCTGGTCAACCCACACTCTTTCAATACGTCGTCCATGGTGACAACGTTTTCAGGGTTCTGACGGTAGGCATCCAATGCCTTGCGTGCATCTTCCATATCCTGTCGGTCTTCCCACGCTTCAAGATAGTGGCTCAAGGCATCCTCGACCAACTCTTTTGGGGCCTTCCCAGTTTGGTCAGACATGAAAAGCAGTTCCTTCTCCAACTCCTGTGACAACTCAAATGTTCCCATATGGAACCTCCCTGTTAGATAGCAACTCAGCCTTGTCTTATTATGCATAACTCCATCAAGGTGGTCAATATCAATATTTTCGATGGCGTAGTTTATCGAGTTGCATCCCCTTTTTTGCCGTAGGCAAAAAAAATCAACTAAATCCTTGTGGGTAACCACCAAAAAGGACTTGCAGACACGCACCAACTTTATAGGCGGTTATCCACAAGCACTTGGTGCCTGTTGCTGTTGCTGTTTTTTGCTTTTTAGAAATCTTTTTTGAAATTTTGCGGCTTGTGGACTAACCGCTTTAGCGGTTATCCACATGCTGTTTCAGAACGTGCATCAAATTTGGATGCTTTTTCTGTGGATAACTGCAAGCTCGGATTTGCAGGCACGAACTTACTATATGCGGTTATCCATAGAAAAAGATCGTGGCTTGTGGATAACGCATCCCGGTGTGGGGAGACAATCAGAACTGGACTGAGAGAAAATAACAAAAAAACAAAAAAATCCGGGATTATCAGGGACTTTACGGGATTATGAGGGATCGCAGTCCAGCTTGAGATGTTTATCAAAAATGGACAAAACAGCGCAAAAAATGGTCTTTTTTACACCAAAAGCTGGACAGGAATGATCAGAAAATTATCCGGTTTGGTCAGTCCCTGAATCGTAAGAAATCCTCGTTACATGAGTCAATTACGGAATTTCTGATGGCTCTGGTCTGAGGCTTGGAAAGCGTTCAAGTTCCAGGTCCGAACTTGAACCTGCATGCGTAATCATCCTTGCAACTTTATAACATACTGATAAACAACAGAGTATTAAAATTTAGGTGAAAAATCCACCCGTCCGAACTTGAACCAAACTTGAACGTCAGAAACCCATCGAAAATTTATGGGCATTAGGAAGACGAATCAACCGGGTTTGTATCACCAAAAGCTGGAGAAGACCCCCAGTCCATAGGCGCGGTTCTGGAGGTGTACCGTCCAACTCCGCACCCACGATCCACCTACGAGTAGTGTACGCCAGCGGAAAAAAGATGTGAACGAAGAAAGTCTATACCGTAATTCTGTATGAAATTTCATTAAACTGAAATTTCTGGTAGGTTTTATATTTCCTCCCTGCTTCTAAAATACTCTTCTTTCTTCCTTTTTCTCTCAACACCATCCTCTTTAATTTTCTTAACAAGGTCCTCGGACATATTATAATTTTCGATCAACCCAACTTCTTGTTCTTCGTTTTCATACAGGTACATATCTGAGAAAGGGTCTGAAGGATCTGCGCCATTCATCAATAGTTCAACAAGTTTGTTTGCTTCATCACGTGCCACATCTCTAAAAACGTCCATATCATAAAGAAATTCAGATATTCTATTATATATTATTGCTGAAAAAAACGCTAATTCAGCGTCAAGAACTATTCTGTATCCTTTTTTATCTATTGCATAAGTTAGCATGCCACATATAAAAAACATGTCTCTTGGATATATTACAGTCTGTTTTTTATTTGAATTTTTTGGTTTCTGATAACGGAACCCTTCGCCAGATAACAACCATGCAGGGTTTATATTAAATTTACTCATAAGGGATTCAATGACTTCTTTTGAAAGAGATCTCTTTCCACGCTCATAATACTGGTAAGCCCTTAAAGAAGTACTGATTGTCTCGGCAAATCCTTTCTGAGAATAATCAAGACTCTTTCGAATCTGTTTAAGGCGATTCCCTATATCAGTATTGTTATCCATTAATTTAGCTTTCCGGCTGTATTCATAGATTATCGCAGAACGATCTTAGACACGTTCCACACAATTTTTCTATCACTTTCTCAGCCGCATTCCATAGCCGTTTCACGGCCTCTTTTCCGACACTGACCAACTACCTTCCTTGGGACGGCTTTCCAGGAGTCGAATTTCTCGGTGAAGACAGCCGTATTCCATTCAACATCCTTTCCTGGTTATGGAAGTTTTGACCACGTTTTTCCCCTCAACCCTTAACCAACCTGCACTGCACATTCAGATCGTACACCTATGTAGCATTGTTGCAAAACTAGCGTTTGGTCATCATAGCACCGTTCTTAATTTTTTGAAATGGTGTTTTTTCGCTTGACATGCGCACGATTGTGCGTTTTTATCCAATACGCACAATCGTGCGGATTATTCACCCAAACGAGAGGTCGAAGCCAAATGCATGCCTCCTCCAATACTCCTTCTAATCGCGAACTTTATCTCCAAATTCGTGCTGCCTTCGTGGCACAAGGGACATCCCTTTCCGCTTGGTGCCGCACCAACAACGTTATACGGCAAAACGTTATCTCTGCTTTAACAGGAGCTTGGAAAGGCCCAAAAGGACGTGCCATTAGATCCCGCATCATCGAAGACTCTGGAGTCTAAAAACATGCTGATCAAAAGCACTCAACATAGGGAAATCTTACCTTCACACATATGCATTCTGCAAGAGCAGGTTACAAGCTTGTTTGGGAAGGGGTGAATAATGTTACCCTTCTTCACCCATCCAATGGTCAAGGAGTGGTTCACCCCCAGGGATGCTGCCGGTCTTACTGGGTTACCAGAGACCCCTCAAGGAATGTCCCGCTGGATAAAAAGAGAAAAACCTAAAACCCGTCTCCGTGAAGGTCGTGGGGGAGGAGTTGAAATCCACGTCTCCTCATTCCCCTGGGAAACCAGGGAGTTCCTTGCCCGTCAAATCCTGGAACAAGACCTTGAACCGCTACCGGAAAGCACAGAAACCCTGCCGGAAACCCTCCCTGCCACGGGGCAAGCCCCGGCCCCCACCAAACTCCTCGACATTGCCGACTGGCAGCGGAAAAAAATGGGGGCACGCAAGGCCATCCTGCTCAAGCTGGCACAGATGGAAGCGACCATGGGCATTGGCCCGGCCATCAACGAACTGATCCGGCTGGCAAGGGAAAAGGCACTCCCGGAAAATTTGCAAGTCCTGATTCCGGTGGCCAACGGTTCAAATGCCTCGGGAAAACACACCCTTTCCAGATCCACCCTTTTTGTATGGCGGAAAGCCGCCCTGGAAGGCAACACCGCGATTGCTCCCAAACCCAGACCGGAGAAAAAGACCTATCTCGCATGGTCGGCGGAACTGCTCAAGCGATATCGTCACCCTTCCCGTCCCACCCTGAGCGCAGTCCTGCGCGATATGAAAGATGATGGTTTCCAACCGGTTCCAACCTACAGGCAGGCACATTTTTATCTGCAAACCAAGGTGGGAGCCATAGAGAGACTGCGGGGCCGTCTCAGCCCGAAGGAACTCAAGGCCAAACTGCCTTTCGTCCGACGGGATACCTCCAATCTGGTCCCGACCATGATTTACAACCTCGATGGGCACACATGGTGTTCCCTGGTGGCTCATCCCAATACCGGCAAGCCCTTCTCACCCGAGGTGACATCGGCCATCGATGTGGCCACCCGCCGGTTGGTGGGATTTTCCACAGGTGTTTCAGAATCTTCCGAAGTGGTGATCGATGCCCTCATCAACGCCGTCCAGACAGGCGGCGTGATGGCCGTTCTGCAAATGGACAGCGGCAGCGGCAACAAAAACACGATGATGGAAGATGCCGTCGCCGGCATCCAACCCCGGATCGGCTTTGAAATCTATCGGGCTGCCCCCGGCAACAGCCAGGGGGGTGGCATCATCGAGCGTTACCACCAGACCCTGGTGGAAGCCGCCAAGAAGATGCCCACCTTCGTTGGCAAAAGGGACACCCACCCCGAATTGCGTCGGGAGGTTGGGAAAAAACTCGGTGCTGGAAAACTCCAACTCCCAACCATGGCGGATCTGGTTGCTCTCATTCAGAAAACCATTAAGGATTACAACAACAGACCCCACCGGGAACTGCCCAAGATTCGGGATCATGTCACAGGGTCCATGCGTCATCAGACTCCCAACGAAGCGTGGCAACAACACGTCGATGAGGGATGCGAGTTCATCACCCTGGATGATGATGAATTGGTTCAGGAGTTCCGCCCCGAAAAAGTTTGCACCGTGCGCCGTGGAGAGGTCCTGCTCTTCGGTCTGCTCTATTTTTCCAAACATCTCAATGATTTCAACGATCAGGAGGTTCGGGTCAAATACGACATCCGTGACGGTGCGAAGGTATGGATCAGCACCATGGCCAACAAGCCCATCTGCGAGGCGATGCGCAACGCCAACCACAAACCTTACCTCGGAAGTGTGCTGGATGTCGGCGTTGAAAAACGCC
Organism: Magnetococcales bacterium; assembly: GCA_015228935.1. Lineage (NCBI taxonomy): Bacteria > Pseudomonadati > Pseudomonadota > Magnetococcia > Magnetococcales > Magnetococcales bacterium. Next base: position 61,830 of record JADGCO010000007.1, read on the forward strand.
TGCAATCCAAGATCAGACGGCTCGATGCCAAGAAGGAAAAGGCCATAGCCGAGTCCAAAAAGACCCTGGAATTGGCAGCCCAACCACCAAGCCAGGAAATCGTCGAGATTTCCAACCAGCAGTTGAAAAAGATGGGAGTTCTGGAACCTCTGCCGGAACTGGAGCCGATCCGGTTGGAAAACAACGTGATCCGTCCCAATTTCAAGGGAACCACGGCTGAAGCGGATTGGGGAAGGTGGGTTCTGAACAACTTTGACCAAGTGCCACAGACCGACCGGGCAAGGTTTTTTGAAGAGGCAAAAAACTGGAACTTCAGGACGCTTGTGGGGGTGACCGAGGAGGAGATCAAGAACCTGAAATCAAGGAAGATTCCCGACAGTCAACCCGCACAAGCGCTGAAGAGTGCAACTGGCTGACGTTAGCGCGTCAACCAGTTCAGATACATCCAAACCAGAGGGGTCAATTCTACACCATGCACACCAAGTTTTCAATCACATCGAACGTCCGAAACTTTCTGGCTGCCGTGAATGCGGTAGAGAAACGAGGCGCAGAGGAGGCCTGCCTGATGGTGGTGGATGGCCTTCCCGGCCTTGGCAAGTCGCGCACCCTCAAATGGTGGGCTGTCCACAATGGCGCTTTGCGCATCGAGGCGCAACCGAGATGGACGGTGGCCTGGATGCTTCGGGAGATGCTGGAAAAACTGGATCCGAAGATCAAACCGTTCCGGAGCATGGAACGCCTGACCAAACAGGTCTTTGAAGCCCTGGCCAAGCGGCACCGGGAAATGGCGGCCCGGGGAAGTTCCTTCGGGGTGGTGATCGACGAAGCGGAACCGGTGGTGCGCGACAAGGAGATGATCGAGACGTTGCGTCTGGCTCTCTCCGACCGGCTTGAAATTCCATTCATTCTTGCCGGGATGGACGAGATCCGCAGCGACCTGATCCGGGTGACACCCCAGGCGGCCAGCCGGGTGAGCCAATACCTCGAGTTCCACCCGGCCACCCTGGAGGACACAGTTCTGCTGACCAGGGATCTTTGTGAAGTGGAAGTCCGGGATGATCTGGTGGCCTTTCTGCACAAGGCATCCGCCGGATTCGTCCGGGAAATCAAGGAGGGACTGAAATCCATCGAGCGGTTCGGCAAAAACAATCCTGGCCCGGTCGGGATTGCGGAGATGGATGATCACCATCTTTTGAACGACCGCAAGACCGGCAAATCCATCCTGGTGAAGAGTCAGAAATGAGCGGCAACGGCTTTGTTCAGGAAAGCATTTTACGGGCCTTGAAACCTGAGAAGGTCACCACGTCAAAGCAGCTTGCCATCTCCACGGGCTTTTCTTCCCGTCAGGTTGCCAGGGGAACGGAAAGGCTGGTCAAGCGTGACCTGATCATCCGGGTCGATACGGGACGTTTTCTTTTATCCGGGAATGGATCCTTGTTCCAGACCAAAGGGAAAGAAATCCGTTCCGGTTCAAATGTATCCAAAAAACGCAACCGCAGCATAGGGCTGCGTGAACGATGAATCTCGAAAAATATGACGAACTCCGAGGAATCGGGTGGGAGTGGCAGTCCATGGATGGTTCTCTGGTTCAAACTCCGGTTCGGGAAAAAAAATCTGGCCGAGGAAGGGTTGGGTCGCAACCCAACGGACCGAGGCCGTAGTGGTTGCAAATTGCACCTGCATGTCGATCAGGACGGGATTCCGTTGGGAATTGAGTTGGTTGGAGCCAATGTGCATGACAGCCGTTTGATTGGATCCACATTGAATCTCATGGCAATTGATCGTCCGATCCCGACTCAGGACCAGCCACAGAACTTATGCTCGGACAAAGGGTATGACTACGCCAGGGTTGATCGGAAGATGATCATCCATGGGTATCAACCCCATATCCGACGGATTGGAGAGGAAAAGTTGGATGTAAACCAGGAGAAAAAACACCCCGCTGCCATCATCATTTTTCGGAAATGTCGGGCAAAGCAGTGATTAAGCAATATTTATGCCGGATGTCCTCTAAAATGTACGTGGCAAACCGGGCCAGATCATCAAAACAACCGAGACTCTGGCCGGCCAGACGCAGGTTTATGATAAACTCAAGATAAAAATTCGTTTGGCAAAAACCCGGGAATGGCGACAAACTTTGTGGATATTTCAGTTGACTTATTGTCTGATCGGCATCAGACTTCCGCAAGGGAGTGGGGGGGGATATCTTCTCAGCGGATGGTGGGTCTTACGTTGTGATACCGATGCGCATAAATTTATTCCTTTTGAATGCTACGGGAGCATGGGTTGCGCTGGTTGCGCTGCTGGTGTTGGTTGGTTTTGAACTGGCCAAAATCGGTCGGTTCTGGTCACCGGAACCAATTCTGCCAATAGCCTCACGCGCATCTGCACCCGGGAAGCAAATCGCAGAACAGGATTCTGATGCACTGTTGGCATCAGTGGTGCAAAGCTTGCGTCTTTTCAATCCTTGGGAAAATCCTCCAATTGTAGAAAACAAGCCTTCTCCAGCACAGGAATCCAGGAAGGTCGCAGTGGCAGCGAATTCGGAATTGAGTTTAATTGGAGTCATGGCTCTGTCGCGGAGATCATGGGCGGTGATGACCCGTAAATCTGCACCCAATGATCAGATTGTCCTGCAGGTTGGCGAAAAAGTGGGTGATGCAACGCTAAAAAGAATTGATCGGCATACTGTATATTTCGACAACCAGGGACGATTGGAACGAATCGACATGCTGAATGATGCCAGACCGGGAGACCTTCCTGGATCTCCTCCGGGAGATGTCATTCATGCCGACTCCTTGACGGCCAGCCAATCCATCGCACGTGTGGATTATGAAGCCATGCTTGCCAAGGGAATGAGATTGTTGACGGGTGTCAGAATCACCCCTTATTACCAGAATGGTAATTTATCTGGTTATCAGATCGTCTTCCCGGGCAGCAAATCGGAGTTTCAAAAAATGGGCCTGGCCAGCAATGACGTGATCCAACAGGTCCATGGGATACCCGTGACAGATGCATCCCAAATGACGCAATTGACCGGCAAACTGAAAGATCAATCTTCTGTGCGTATTGATCTATTGCGTGAGAGCCGGACGCTGACCATTGAGCTGAATGTTGAAAATTGAAGAGTTGGCCGCAGTGGAATTTTTGGCTCTTGAGTATCGATTTGTGCAACCTGGAATGGGCAAATGATGTCCTCGCTTTTTCTTGTTCTTATCCTGTTTTGCATGCATGTGGCCGAGGCGAACCCTGGTGTCGGGGGGATACAACCCGTTACATCTGTCAAAGGCAACACTCCTGTTCCGGGGGGTCGGGTCACCCTGGATTTTCATGGCGTGGAACTGGCACAGGTTGTACGTTTGTTGGCCGAGATGACAGGGAAAAACTATGTGTTGGACCCTCAGGTAAAAGGTAAAGTTACGGTTGTCACTCCTGCTGCGGTTACTGTGGATGAAGCGGAACAAATCTTCGAATCCATTCTGAGCGTTCATGAATTGTCCGTCGTGGAACGTGATGGTGCCTTTAAAATCGTACCATTAAAATCGAGCGTCGTTGAGGGAAGAACCCCGGTTTTTCAGAAAGGTTTGGTCCCTGGAAAAGAGGAAACCGTACTGAGTCGTCTGATCCGCTTGAAACATGTGGATGCCAACTCACTGGCCACCACCTTGAAACCTCTCTTGCATTCCTGGGGCTCCTTGACAGTACACACACCAACCAATGCCCTGATTGTGACCGACGCAACAGTCACCACCAATAAGGTGATTACCCTGATCGAGGCCATGGACGTGCCTGTGGAAATGGCTGAACGTCGTTTGTTTTCATTGCGTTATGCCAATGTGGCAATGGTCGAAAAACTGGTCAATGCCATATTTGCCGACTTCAACAGTCGGCGTCGGAAAGAGGATCATGGCGTCAAGCTGTTCAGTGATGCCCGTACCAATACCCTGGTGGTCGTGTCGGCTGCCGAGCAAATACAGGAAGTAGAGGACCTGGTTGCAGGCTTGGATCATCCAGTTGTCGCCACTCCCGGGCATTTGCATCTTTATCATCCCAGAAACATCGAGGCCGAAAATATTGCCAAGGTGCTGACCAGTCTGATTGGTACAACAGGTGTAGATAAAAGTGGGGGCGACGATCTCAAACCTCTGGAGCTGATGCGCTCCGTAAAGATTGCCAGTGAGAAGTCAACCAACACCCTGGTGATAGCAGCCACGGCGGAGGATTATCAGACTCTGTTACCCATTATCCAGGGATTGGATATGCGGCGGCTTCAGGTGCATGTGGAGGCCTTGATCATTGAGGTGTCTGCGGAGCGTGCTGCCGAGTTTGGCGTGGAATGGCGTTTCGGTAATGCGCCGACACCGGGGTCGAATGCGCTCACTGGATTCAGTGGCTCCTCCTTTGGCAATTCCGTCACAAATCCCTTGGACCTCGGAAGTGGCATGGCCGTTGGGTTGATGCACGGCACTCTGCAATGGGGAACCAATGTCGTGCCGAACATTCCAGCATTGATTCGGGCATTCCAATCGGAAGGAGATATCAATATTCTGGCCACGCCCAATATTGTGACCATGGATGGGGTGGAATCCGAGATCGTGGTCGGGCAAAACATCCCTATTGTCTCCGGAACCACGACATCGACAGCCGTTGCAGCAACAGCGACTCCGGGAGTCATATCACAGGCTGTGGAACGCAAGGATGTTGGTTTGACCTTGCGGGTCACACCACGGGTGATTGAAGACGAATGGCTGGAAATGAAAATCTTCCAGGAACAGTCCAGCGTGACCCCGGCCAGTATCAAGCAGTTGGATGCCGGAACCATGGGAAGCGGGGTGGTGACCAACAAACGTTCCATCAAGACGACCGTCAATTTGAAAAATGGCCAGACCGTCGTGCTGGGGGGATTGATCAAAGAAGAACAAAGTGAGCAGGTGGGAATGGTTCCCTGTCTTGGCGGTATTTCCGGAATAGGCGAATTGTTCAAAAAGACCAGTCGTTCAAAAAACAAATCCAACCTGATGGTATTCATTCGTCCCATAATCACCAAACGGTTCGATGATCTGGTGCAAATTTCCCGGGAAAAATATCGTTCCAGTCAGGAAACATGGGGGATGGAAAACACCAGAGGATCACGGTTGATTCCACCATTGAAACCCCAACCATTGGCGGATTTGCCGCCGGTACCGGTTCCGGTTCCGGTACCTTTACCGTTACAGACAAACCCTCCCCCGCTTGCGATAAATCCCAATGCGCATCAACCTGTTGCGCCGGAACAAGCCATCGGCAACGCATCCGCTCCAGGAGTCGAGCAACATAACTCCAGGCAACTGAAGTCCGAATGAAACCCATGGGATCACGACCGGAACGGCTCAACCCAACCCTTGCCAGGTCGCTCACATTCGCTACGGCCAAACGAGCGCTTTTTCTGCCTGCCTGGAAAACCAACGAAGGACGGCTTGAAGTTTGGGTTACCGAGCAGACCGATCCCTACATGTTTGATCAATACCGTATGGGAACAACGGAACCTGTCTGGCCAATTCAGGTGTCCAGGGAACAGCTCCTGGAGGCTTTGCATCAGGTTCATCAGGAACACGGTATGGGTGTGGAAAATGTCCTGGAGGATTTGCCACCCTCCATATTGGCAACCCAATTGGCTGAAAAGCCCGACCTGTTGGATGCCGATGATGATGCCCCCATGATTCAACTGGTCAATTCTCTCATTGTCCAGGCTTTGCGCAATCGGGCGTCTGACATTCACATCGAACCCTTCGAAGACAGAATCATTGTACGATTCCGGGTGGATGGAATGTTGCATGAAGCACTCCGTCCACCCAAACCAGTCCAGGCCCCCTTCATGTCCCGCATCAAAGTGATGGCCGGTCTGAACATTGCCGAAAAGCGTTTGCCCCAGGATGGAGCCATGCGGGTGCAGGTTGCCAATCAGGATGTGGATGTCCGGGTTTCGGTATTGCCGAGCAACTACGGCGAACGCCTGGTACTGCGTCTGCTGGAAAAACAAGAGACAAGGACCAGTCTGCTGGAGCTGGGGTTGACCGAAAGCCAATTGGCCTGGATGAAGGTCCGGATGACGGCGAGTCACGGAATCCTTTTGGTCACGGGACCCACAGGGAGTGGCAAAAGCACGACTCTTTATTCCGTGCTTTCTGCAATCAATACTTCAGAAAAAAACATCATCACCATCGAAGATCCAATTGAATATTCTCTGGTCGGTGTTGGACAGATTCAGGTTTCTCCAAAAATTGGTCTTACTTTTGCGGCTGGATTACGGTCCATTCTCCGGCAAGACCCGGATGTCATCATGGTGGGTGAGATTCGGGATCTCGAAACCGCTGAAATAGCCATCCAGGCCAGCTTGACCGGACATTTGGTTTTATCCACACTCCATACCATTGACAGTGTGGGTGCGGTCGTGCGTCTGGTCAACATGGGCATCGAGCCTTTTCTGGTCAGCTCCTCGGTGGATGGCGTGGTGGCACAACGTCTGGTGCGCAAATTGTGTGAACAATGCAAGGAAAGGTTCACCCCGGCACCCGAATTGTTGCGGAAAGAGGGAATACCGATCACCATGTCGGATCATTCCGTTTTCTTTCGACCCAAAGGATGTCAGTTCTGCATGGGAACAGGTTATCATGGAAGAACTGCCGTGTTTGAAATGTTGACCATGAGCAGTACGATCAGGGCCATGATTGATCGTCGTACTTCGGATCAGGAATTGCGCCAGGTGGCCTGTGAGGAGAACATGGTCTCTCTGCGCAAAGCCGGTCTGGTGAAAGCTGCACACGGCATCACGAGTCTGGAAGAGGTGTTCCGGGTAACTCAGGAACGTAACGAGGTGATATAATGGCTGTCTTCCGTTATGCAGGGATGCGGGCCAGAGGCGGAAGGAAGGTCAAAGGTCTGTTGGATGCGGATTCAGAACGGGATGCACGGCGCTTATTGAAACAACAAGAAATATATCCAACTGTTTTGGAAAGATTGGCATCCGTTGTCGCAGCCAGGAAGAAAAAGCGTTGGAACCCGTGGGTCCGTGACTATCAGCCACCCATGCGCGAACGGATTGTGTTTACCCGGCAAATGGCTGGTTTGCTGGCAGCCGGATTTCCTGTCACAGAGGTATTGAGTAGTATCGAAAATCAGATTCGAGCGGGTCGTTTTCGCGAAGTGGTTGCCAGTATGCGCAATGCCGTGAATGAAGGCCAATCCTTGTCAGAGGCTTTGGGGCAACATGCGCGGATTTTTCCACCGGTTTATGTCAGTTTGGTCCGGGCTGGCGAACGGGGTGGTGGTGGAGTACTGGATCGTGTGTTTGAACGTTTGGCCATTGTCATGGAGGAAGAACGCCGCATCAAAAGTCGTTTGTCGAGTGCCATGATTTATCCAGGAATCATGGCGGTGGTGGGGGGTGTGATCCTGTTTTTTCTGATTGCTGTCGTTGTTCCCAAAGTGATGATTGTATTTAAAGAATCCCGGCAGGTGTTGCCCATGGTGACACGCACCTTGTTGGCAATCAGTCAGTTTGTGCGTGAGTGGGGAGTACTGACTGCTGTCGGTTTCGCAGGTGTGGGGGGGATCTTGACCTGGTGGGCAGGGTCTGGCTCGAACCGCTCCAAAATAGAATATTTATTTTGGAAAATGCCATTTCTGGGAAATTTTTTATCCAAGCTGGCAACCATGCGGGTGTGCCAACTGCTGGGTTTGTTATTGCGCAGTGGCGTGCCCATGTTGAGCAGTTTGCAAGTGACAGCAGATGCGACTGGCTTTACCATCACACGCACAGGTATCCTGGATGTGGCCCACTCTGTGGAACGAGGCGATTCCCTGGCCGATGCCATGCGTCGGACAGGTTGTTTTCAAGACCTGGCCATTCGCATGATCCAGGCTGGTGAACAGTCCGGAAATTTGGAGTCCATGTTGGATCGGGCAGCCGCGTTGTATCGAGAGGAAATTGAGCACACCCTGGAGCGATTGATGCTTCTGGTGGAACCGGTGATTATCCTGGTCATGGGTGGTGTGGTGGGGTATGTGGTCGTGGCCGTGTTGTTGCCCATCTTTGAGATGAATCAATTTGTCAAGTAAGGATGTGTCCATAAATAACTCGAACAAAACAGTCTCCATTGGCACAGAGCAGCAGCTTGTTTGAGCGGTTGAAATATCCAACTTGCTTATGGACAGTTCCCAAGCCTTGCTGGAATATATATGTTTTCTAGCATGCACTATGAGATGCACTGTGAGATGCACTGTGATAGGTTCAGGATGGCTGCGCTTATGAATCAAAAATCAAGAAAGAGTGCGTCTCATCTGGTGACTGGATTGCTGTTTGTTCTGAATTTGCTGATTATTGGGGTTGCCTGGCCGAAAAATGCAGGTGGGGCGGATTTATATGCACCAGAGGAGGTGTTTGCCTATGCCCGTGAGCTTGAAAAGCAGGGCGATCACGGACGGGCAGCGACGGAATTTGGTCGCTATGTCTCGTTTGCCCGTCGCGTACCAAAAAATGCCCCGCATCTTCCGCAGTTGGAAGAGGCCATGTATCGGCTGGCAGTCAACCTGTCCCAGGCCGGGGAGCTGGATGCAGCGTTGCGAGCCTTTGCCAGTTTGGGGGAGGCTTTTCCCCAGAGCCGCCATATTCCTCAGGCATTATTGCGTATGGGGCTGATTTATGAACAAGGTAAAGATGTCGAGGAGTCGAAGCGGCGCTATCAAAAACTGGTGGCCATGGACCCGGACTCTGAGTGGGCGGCACTGGCTTCATTGCGTTTGGCGTGGTTATCCTTGGAACAACCGGGTGAAGATGCGATTGCCCGCCAGTATTTGCAGGCAGTGACCCATGCCAGATATGTCAAAAATGCCCAAAGTATGTTGCAGGAGATGGATGCACTTCCCCTTTTACCCTACAAAGATTCCTGGGTAGCCGGATCCTTGAGTGCCTTGTTGCCCGGTGCAGGTCACCTGTATCTGGAACGTCCCAGGGATGCTGGTTTTGCGTTTTTGTCCAATGGATTGCTGGTGGCTGGAACGTACCAAGCCTTTTCCAGGGGAATTTCCGGTTTGGGTGCGGCCCTGGCCATGGTGGAGTTGGGCTGGTATTCGGGAACGGTTTTCAGTGCGGTCAGCCTGACTCACAGGCACAACCAGAAGTTGCGTCATGATTATTTAAATCTTACAGGTTCCCTCCTGCAGGCGGACAGCCAGGCAGTTGGCGTGGAAATGACGTGGCGGTATTAGGGTTTAGTTGAGTCGCCCTGGCGGCGTTTTCCATGGACAACCCGTTACAGCAAGCCGATTTCAAAATAGAGAATGATACCTGCGGTATCCTTGTCAGCGCGTTTGATTTCACCACGAATGATGCGTACCTGGGGCGTGGATTCCAAGCGGTACAAAAACCGGATGGCGGTTTCCATGGAAATGGCCTTGAGGCTCAGGTTGGCTTTTTCCCGGAAAGCATTTGCCTCGGAATGATTGCCAGGCACAGGGGAGATTTGTTGAATTTTATCGGTCAACTGGAATGCTGCCGTTTCTCTTTCCAGCCAGGTCAGCAGAGAAACAATCGTGTCGGTCTCCGGGATGCTTTTCCGGACCTTGCCGATATGGTGGCTGGGTTTCAATTGTGCGGCCAGCGTGGTGACTTCGTGGTGTATGGTTTCCTGTGCCTTGGCCTTGGCTTCCCAGCCTTTGGCTGTACGATCAATCCAGGATATCCCCTGCACAGCCGAGAGTACCGCCAAACATACCAGAGTTGCCACCAACAGAAGAGGTTTATGGGCCTCATCCATCATGATATTCATAATACTCTCAAACGAAAGCGGACGACCTTTGTTTCGGGGAGGATACGCGCTTCATCCGTGCGTATTTCCCTTCCCCCGGAAACCTGAAGCAAGGCGGAGCGCACCCGGTCGAGGTGTTTGTACGAAGGGACCTCACCTGTCAACTGGATATCCTCAGGTTCGTAGCGCAGTTGCAACCATTTTACCTGGGTTTCGGCAGGAATAGAGGTTTGGATGGTGCTGACCCAACTTCCCAGACTAAGTTGTTCTTTTCTGGTCGCCTGGATTTGTCTCAGGGCCTGCCTCAACTGCAACAGGGGTTCCACAACCGGAACCTGGGGCAAAGCCTCATGGAAAACCATTTCTGTTTCGGCTTTGAGTCTGTTGTAGCGGTTTTTGGCCTGTGTCAAGTGCAGGAACTCCTGGATACCCCACGCCAGGAACAGGACCGCAGCCAGGGTAACCACTTTTTGCCAAGGTTGCAACCATGTTTGCCACGCGACATCTCCTGTACCATGGAGAAAATCCAGCAACCGAAAGTGATCTCTCCGGGCTGCTGCCAGAGCCAGACCTGCTGGACGCACCCATTCCCAACCCGGCAGACCCTGGCCAAGCACGTCCAGACCTGGAACCTCATAAGTGCCAATCCCTTTTGCTTCCCACAAGGATTGCCAACAGGCACGGGTCTTACCCAGAGCAATCACCTTGAAATAAGTTGATTTATCTGGCAGTCGGGCGATAAGATCGGTTGCCAGCCAAGCCAGTTCTTCCAAAACGGCGTTTTCACCCTGGGTCACCGTAGCGGGAGCAACCAGACGCAACTCCTGCAACAAACCATCCTTGACCCAATAAATGGAGGCTGGTTGTGCGGTGGCGTCCACGATCAAAATCCATGTTTGGGATGTCAACATTCCAGCCGCCTCCAGCAAGGGCCATGCACCCAGTTCGGCCATGACCACGCCTACCGGTTTGATCTCCGTTGCAGACAAGCCGAGCAGGAGGTCGTCAATTTTCTTTTGTTCACACAGGGCAAAAATGACCGACGAACCTTGCTCAACCAGTTCCCACTGCATTGCATAACATGGATTTTCAAATGGGTAGATAAGCGTGTCCATGGCTTCTTGAGGCAATACGGCCCAAATTTGATCACGATGGGTAAATGGCAGCACGGTCTTGCGCAACGCCATGTCAGTTGCCGAGAGTGCTGCAATAACCCTCTGTTTTTTGCCGTTGTTGAGCGTCACGTCACACTTGAATACCCGTGTCTCGTGATCAACCAGACACACTTGGAGCTGTTTTTCCGCACCCTGGACGATGCCCCATGCAGTCTTGAATTTCATCCGTTCCATCTCGTTTTGGTGATTGTCACCTGAGTGCGATTGCGAACCATCCAGACTGTCAGGATGCCGTGGCTCGAATTGACCCGGGACCGTATGTGCGCGACATGGCAGTGACTGGTGACGGTGAGCAGGCTGGCCATTTCGGGGGCAAGTATCACACCAACTGCACCAAGATTCGTCAACTGCATGATTGGTGTTGCTTTCCGTATTTCCTCAACATGTTGCCAATTCTGGTCAGGAGCGAGCGGTTCCAGGGTTTTGCTGGAGGCCGTATTGATATTCAAGCGACTGTTGGTGCAGTTTTCATTGACGGTGACAAATTGTTGCAATTTCTGCAAGACGACTGTATTCCAACCTTTGATCTGTAGCAATTCTTCCATGGCCTGCAATGGTGGTTTGGCGATCATGGGCGGAGAGTTGCCGGTTGGTGGTTTCTGTTCCTCCGTGGTCAGATCGATGGGACCAAGCCGCTCAGTGAGACTTTCCAATAATTCTAAAGAAATCCCCTCTCTTTCGAATAATCTTGTCAAGACGGTGCGTAATTCAGTATTGATTTGGCCGTTCGGCTTTTTTACGGCATTGAGATTCCAACGTCGGGCGGTGTCTTCCAACAAGGCTTCCACCGTATCATTTTCAGTACCGGTCAGGGAAATGGATTTGGCCCATTCTTCATTCAAATGGTCTACTGCACGGTCTTGAGAGCCATCCTTGACCAGAATCTGCATCACCTTGTCCAGCATGGATTCGGCACGACGGTGAGCGATTTCAAGGTCAAGTTCTTGTTGGACCTGCCGCAGGTGAAATCTCTGTGATTCCATTCCGGTGTAGACGAGGGGTATCAGCAGGGCCATGGCGGCGAGCGTTACCAGCAATACCATGCCTGCCTGGCTGGAGGACTTCATGGAGGGTTGGGCAATATGTTGCATCATCATGATGTCAGGGGTGTGGTACCTGGCGCACTCCAGTTGGTGGTTGCAAACTTTTGACAAGATGCCACTCTCCCATATTTTGCCAATCGAAACGCCAGCGAATGGCACTCCAGGGGAGTTGTGTGGATTCTCCAAACAGGTGCCACTCCTTGGTATCGAACAGGGCATACTCCACGTGACCCAGATCTTGATCAATCCGCAATGTCAACATGGCATTTTCCCGGTTGCTTCCCATGGGCTGTACCAGTCGTTCCCAAACCAGGCCAGTTTTGGTCGTATTTTCTTTCCATCGGTAGATGACCTCAACCTGCAAACCCAATCTCCAGTCCGGAATGATGTCTCCTGTACAGCGCAGGATTAATGTTTCCTTGTCCACCGGGACAATTCGGGCTGGTTCTTCCAGGACGTTTCGGGTTGGTGATTCCTTGATCAGGTGTTCCAGATCCTTGTTCAGGATACGGCGCAGGTGGATCCAGGCATGGAGTGTTTCCGCCCTCTGTTCCAGAATCTGGAGTTTGATGACACTTCTGTTGATGACCTGATAAACACCGGATAAAAGAAACGCTGTGATGGTCAAGGCGACGAGCGCCTCCAGCAAAGTGAAGCCGGTTATTCCGGTTTTGAACGGGGCGTCCAAAGCAGCGTTTCCTCAAACAGGGGCGTGATGCCTGACCCCACTTGAATACGAACCTCATATCCTTTGCCATCGTCAGTTGGGGTGATTTGCCTGACCCAGGAGAGCAATCGTCCGCCCATTTCTTCTGCACCGATCAGATGTTGGGGATCTGGGGGTAAGCCTTCCGCACGGAATATCTCCAGAAGATTGCTGGCCAATTGGGCAGCCGCCAATCGTTCTTCAAGATGGTATTGCGTATTCGATAACTGCTTTTGAATGGCCCCGATGCCGACAAAAACCATGCCAATCAAGGCCATGGCGACCAGGACCTCCAGCAGGGTGAAACCATCTTGCCTCTTGGCTGTCATTTCCATCCCAACTGGCCAGCTTCCAGGCGGGGTTTGCTCCATTCCGGGCGGTATGAAACCGTGAATCCGATGGTTGCGTCATGGTCAACAAACTGAACCATGATGGGCTTTTCGGGACCAAAGCGGGAGAAACGCACGATTATTTCATTCAGGTCTGGCAGGTCAGTCATATCCGGCTGCCATGCCATTCTGCCCACGGCAGGATCCAGAACACCTGACTGCAGCAAGGGATCATCGACCGGGACAAACCGGTCATTCAGGCGTTGTTCACAAAAGTACATGTTGCGACTCAAATCCAGTCGCAAACGGTATTCCGACAAGCCAAAGGAACCTTGATCACGCAACCAGATCAAGACCTGACGAAAACGGTTGGCCGCAGAGCGCAGGGACTCTTGTTGATCGGAACCCAGGTGCGGAACGACCAGCCCCATCAGGATGGTGACCAGAAACAGGGTGACCATGACCTCCAGCAGAGAAAACCCGTCGGTCACCGACCTTTGTTTCATGGTACCTGGCCTGGTTTCCAGGAGACGATATCGGCTGCATCACCCTCGCCGCCCGGCATACCATCGTTGCCCATGGAAAGCAAATCATAGCTGCCATGTAAACCGGGAGACAAATAGACGTAGGGATTGCCCCAGGGGTCCACCGGCATCACGGCCAAATACCCTTCCTGACGCCAGCGACGGGGCACGGGTTCTGTTTCTGGTTTGACCACCAAGGCCTTCAATGTCTGTTCGGTGGTGGGATATTGTTTGTTGTCCAGCCGGTAAAGATCCAGGGCTTGGCCAATGGATTGAATGTCCAGAACGGCCTTGGTATGGCGTGCCTCGTCCGGGCGACTCATGATCTTGGGGATGATCAAGGTGGCCATAATGCCCAGAATGACCACCACCACCATGATTTCGATCAGAGTGAAACCGTTTGACCCGGTTTTGGAAGGGTATTGGCAAGCATGCTTCATCATGGGTTTCCGAAATGGTGATTGAAAAGCCAGAAATCGTTCGCATCCAGTGTGTCTGGAATCCGCAACGCGCCATCCTGCAGACGTATCCGGTCACGGCGTTCGATTTCAGTACTAATCCTTGCATTGGATAGCCGACATATGGTATACTCCATGGCATGAACACTACCGATACCGATGGGCGCAAACTGAGCCACAAAACGCTGGAAG